>JAUSPM010000037.1 GCA_030655675.1 Methanosarcinaceae archaeon
TGCTCATTATCTGTTTCATTGGTCCGAGTTTATTAACGGCTTCAAGTTGCTTATACATATCCTTGAGCGTGAATATCCCGCGCATCAGGGATTCCATGTCCATATCTTCTTCTGATAGTGCCTCTTCAGCCTTTTCAAGAAGACTTTTGAGATCACCCATGCCAAGCAGGCGTGAAATAAACCTTTCAGAATCGAATCTCTCAAGGTCGTTTGGCGTTTCCCCTATTCCGATAAAAGCGATAGATGAATTTGTTTCTGACACAGCAGAAAGTGCACCGCCTCCCTTTGCGGTACCATCAAGTTTTGTAATGATAACTCCGGTTATGCCTATAGAATCATTGAACGCACGCGCCTGTTCACTTGCCTGCTGCCCGATAGCACCATCAAGCACCAAAAATTTATGGTCTGGTTTTGCAATAGCGTGAATTTGTTCCATCTCATCGATAAGGTCTGTTTCAAGAGAATGCCGACCAGCCGTATCCACGATAAGCACATCATTTTTCCCAATTTCTTTGAGTCCCCGTTCTACAATTCCAACAGCATCCGGATTGCCTTCCTCGCCATAGAACGGAACATTGAGCCCTTTACAAAGCGTCTGCAATTGCTGGTATGCACCCGGGCGGAATGTATCTGCACAGACCACAGCAGGTTTGAGACCTTTCTTTTGGAAATAACGTGCGAGTTTTGCACTCGTTGTGGTCTTTCCGCTACCCTGCAAACCGATCATCAGAATGGTCTGGGGCTTTAATTGGATCTCAGTGCTTTTTCCGAGAATATTGATAAGTTCCTGATGAACGATCCTGATGACATGTTCCCTTGGATTCATACCTTTGGGCACATCTTCCTTCATTGCCCGCTCTTTGATGTGCTTGGACATTTCCATGACCAGTTTAACATTCACATCCGATTGGAGCAGTGCTCTCTGGATATCCTTCACGACTTCAGTTACCGTCCGCTCATCGATACGTCCGGCGCCAACAAGTTTTTTGAGTGCGTCCTGTAAAGAGCTCCCGAGTTTATCCATTACCATTTTTTGTTTCGTCCTGTTATATCTAATATTATTATCGTAGTCATAAAGACACGATTCTTGCTTAATAATGTTTTGAAAGCAATTATGAGATATTTGTTGTTTTGTGTCTATTCTGCGACCCCCGGGTTTTAACACAAACACTAATCACATTAATGCGCACGCTGTTTTTGAGTGAAAAGATAACGAGCACAAAACGGCTGATCACTCTCGCATTCTCCAACAATAATACAAATATTCTTGCGCATACCCACAATATTCTCCAAAATACCTGCGCCCCCACTCACCCATCTTGTGATTGTTAAGTTTAGAATTAACACCACCACCACCACCACCACCACCACCAACACTAACACTAACACTAACACTAACACCAACACTAACACTACCACCACCACCAAAATATTCATCACCGGAATAATACTTCTCCACAACCTGCCTGACATGCGTATCAACAGGAAAAGACTCCATCTTATCAATCGAGAACAAAAGAATGCAATCCGCAACCTTTTCACCGATCCCCTCGATCTCCATCAACCGCACTCTTGCATCATGGTAATCCATCTCAAACAACTCATCAAAACAAAACTCCCCATCAGCAACCTGCTGCGCAGCCCTCTGTATCCTTCCGGTGCGAAATCCAAGTTTACACTCGCAGAGATCTGATTCACAAGCATCTGCAAGTGAAGTAGCATCAGGAAAACTGTAAAAACCCTCGTTGATCTCCTCACCAAACATCCGGCTCAACCGTAATATCCTCATCTTGATCGTTGGTATGCTCGATGCCGTTGCAAGCATATATGATATCATGCACTCCCAAGGCTCCTGCCGGATAAGACGAAGCCCGTGATATCTCTGTATTGCCTCCCTGATATAACGGTCTTTATCAATACTGTCCAATATCAATGGAAGATTATCCTCCAGCCTGAAATATGAAGCAATGAACTCACGCGGCAGAGACGAATCTACAAGAACGGTGCTACTTTCAATGTCGTGTCTCGCGCGAATAACATTCCCATTGACCACACCAACCCACCAGTCATCTTCACGTTCCCACCTGAAAACCTGTCCGCAATCAAGCGTGTGGTCAAGATTGAGATCAACATCCGAAAAACTATACATGCATCTTATGCAGTTCGAGTTCTCTTAAAAATGTAGCGGACGAGAAAGTGTCACCAAGCCCAACTGTTGCGATAGGATTATCGCAAAGGATTGTTGGTAAGATGCAAATCACGTATTCCATGTATTCACTCACCACCCCACTGCCGAATTTTGTACCGATGTATTCCAGCGTTTCATGTACCTGCCCTTTTCCAAAAACGCTTTCATCCAGATTAGATGCTTCTTCTTCAACGAATTTTCGACTATTCAGTTTTCCGGTTGCGGCAAATGTAGCAGCACATTTGACACCAAACCCCATTGCTTCAAGTTCCAGGGAATGATCTGCAAGATTTGCTGCACAAACACTGAGCACAAACTCCCGCGTATGTATTATCATCCTTTTGACCCCAAACTCTAATGCACATAGGATCGTGGCATCTATTATTGAACATGCATGCATTTGCAAAATGTTGTTTGCAGACACATCATGTACTTTATAAAGCATTGCAAGTTCATCCTCATTCATGCCGATACAATCAACATGTTGTGCCAATTGTGAAAATACGGAATAGGCAATATCCCGATTCAAAAAATGCCCTAATTCAGCATGTATCTTCAAACTGCTGTTCAATCTTCTCCAACTTTTTATCTGCTCAACAGCCCGGTTGAGTTTTTCAACATACGTTGAGCCATCAGGATACGTATCCATAAGCATGTGGAATCCTGATAATAATACGCCATCAATCTCACTTATGTGGTTAAGAGCATAAGCCTCAAAATCAGGGTTTATAGCAAGCTCGATATTTGCGCTATCATATGTTGCTATGAAACGGTTTTCCCTGGGCACCGTAACTGTAGTACCATCAAGCAAAAATGTTTCTCCCTTCTTGAAATCAAAAACAAAATGCACCAACTCATCTGAACATTCGGATATCGCTTTTTCAGAGTATGGCAGCATTATTGATTTCTTTGAGAACAAGGACACTTGTGTATCTGAAGGCATCACAACATTAGGAACGACCAGATCGGCTCCCATCTCTGACATGACATTTGCCATAATTCCGGCATTGCCACCCATTCTTATAATCGATCTATCAAAAAAAAGGTTCTTCAAAATATCAAAAACAGATTTTTCGTGTATCAGCCATTCAGCCCCGATCCCGCTTTGCATGCACAACACAAGTCCGGCAACAAAATCGGAAATAGAATTAATTGCATTTGGTGGGTTTCGGACTTTTGCAGTAATTTCACCCATGTCCTGTGAACTTAAAAGGTCTGATACTTCCGTTCCACTGATACTGTATACTGAATCGATATTAACATTGTATCCACAGAGTATCTTCATGAAAACACGCTCCTTTACCTTTATTATTTTTACGATCTCATCTTAGCAAGCATAGCCACAAAAGCGCCTGCTGATATCGCATCCCCGATCCCGACTGTCGCAACTGGATCTTTTACAACTTTAGATGGAATAACAATCACATCATGTGTAGGAGTACGTATACACCCATCCACAAATTCGTCCATTGAGCAGATATCTCTTCTGACCATGTATTTTCCGAGAATTTCAAGTTCCTCGTATCCATTCTCCGAAACCGGAATATCAAGTCCGAATTTGGCATCATCCAGATGTTCAATAGAACCGCGTGATGCCTGTGCAGCTGCAAGTATTGATCCAAATAGCAATGCAGTCCTGTGTCCTTCCACATCGAGTGGGTGGTTTTTTGATACTACACAAATAAAGAATCCAAGTGAATGCACATGCACCCGCTCAAGTTCAAGATCATGGAGCAGACGCACTGCGCCTTCGTAGAGTGCTACGATGCCCTTCTCGCCTTTATCTATCACAGAATATGCAAGTTCTTCATGTCCGAGTACATTCAATGCATTTGCGACCTCGACAGTATCAAGCCCGAGCGAGTGAACATGCTGACGAACAATGTCCTTAAGCAGCGTTTTTCGAATTGTCTTGTTCTGTATCGACGTGAGTTCCACATGTATGCGTATATCTGGATTCCCTTCCTTTAGGCGTTCGATAACATTGACAGCCCGCTCGACATATTCACGATACGTTGTGCCGTCCTCGTATTCCTCCTTGATCATCTGGTATCCTGCAAGTATTGCGCCGTCAACATCCTCTTCGAGTTTTGGGATCTGGTCATACAATTCTCTGCTCATATCAATGCGAATCCATGACGGACGTGACGAAATTATCAAGCGGTTGTCCCTTGGGACAATAAAATGTTCTCCCCCGTACTTGACCTCCATCCCCTTTGAGAACTCGATTATCCAGTTAACTCTTGGCTTGAACTCAGGATTGTATGCCTGGCGCGGGTTTTTGAGAATCAGTACCCCATTTTCAAAGACAGGGTGAAGTAGATTTGGAAGGTCTGCAAAATACTCCGCCTGTTCCCTGGAAAGCCATGGTACATAACTGATCACTTTCTTGACACCAAGATGTGCAAGAAGATTGGAGATTATCCCTGCCTGACCACCCATACGGGCATCATCAAAAACAAGATTATCTGTAAGCCATTCATGAATATCGTTAGTATATGTCGGGACTTCTGCTGCTTTACCGTCCCGCATCGCTATGATCAAACGTGATAGAAAATCGGCAGGCGATGCGATCTCACGTGGATAATTCACTATTTTTTCCTGAATCTCACCAAGATCTACAAGTTTTAAAAGTTTATAAATATCTTTTTCGCTTATGTGTTTTATTGCATCAATATTGCTGTTATAGGCAACGAACATACCCCTTACATTACCCAGTGAAGCCTTTATATCAGAAAACGCTTCATCGTAATGCTTTTCCCATTGTTCAAGATGCATAGATTTACCCTTACCTTAACCCCTGTTATTCATTTATACAATGATGTTAGGCTATATTATTGCTATAGTATGATGCTATGTCGTGTAATCTGCATTGATCCTAACATAATCATACGTAAGATCACAGCCCCATGCGATTGCACTTTGTTCACCAAGTCCAATATCGACCATGATGAAAATTTCATTCTGCGCCATGATGCTTTTAAGTGAACTTAGCACATCAGTTGATGAATTTACAATATTCCCATGTTCTACAAGATGTACAACATCATCACCACTTGCAAATGCGAGTGATATTTTGTCCTGGTCGATATCTGCACCAGAGTAACCGACTGCTGCAATCACTCGTCCCCAGTTCGGATCTTTTCCAAACACCGCGGTTTTTACAAGCGGTGAGCGAATGATCGCTTTTGCTGCGATTCGTGCATCGTTCTCTGTTTTTGCGCCCCTGACCTGCGCTTCGATCAGTTTTGTAGCACCTTCACCATCACGCGCGATCATCTTTGCCAGATCGATCATCACATGGTCAAGTCCCATCTGGAACTCTTCAACCTGTGGCTCAACCAATGACGCACCTGTTGCTGTCAGAAGCGCCATATCATTGGTACTGGTGTCCCCATCAACCACGATCATGTTGAAACTCTTGTCCACCGATTTTTTGAGGCATCCTTCAAGCACATCGGTAGGAAGCGATGCATCTGTGTAAATAAATGACAGCATTGTGCCCATATTCGGCTCGATCATACCCGATCCTTTCGCGATCCCACCAATCCGTACGCCGCTTTCAAGTTCAACAGCCGATTCTTTTTTCACTAGATCAGTGGTCATGATCGCACGCGCTGCTGCGTTGCTGCTATCCGGCGTACTGTCAAGTGATCCTACAACTTCTTCGACATGTTCTCGTATCCACTCCACATTGAGTTTTCGTCCTATAACTCCTGTAGATGCTACAGCAATCAATTCTTCGGGTACATCCAGTTGTTCGGCAAGGATATGCGCCATTTCCCTGGCATCTGCAATTCCCTGTTCACCTGTGAATGCATTTGCATTTCCACTGTTGGCAATGATAGCCGCGAGCCGGCCATTATTTAATAGATTCTCCCTGGTGACAATTAGGGGTGCTGCAATGACCTTGTTACGTGTGAATACTCCTGCTGCATTGCCTTTTGCTACAATTATGGCAAGTCCCATCTTACCAGGTTTGATACCGCCGGCGCGAACACCTTTGACAGCACATACCCCACCATCGATCTGTTTCATAAAAGTCACCTATTTCCTACTAATTATAAATCAAATTATAATTTTAAATTAAAATATTGAAACTATATTTCCGCAAGTCCGCGAATTATATCGCCGCGTGTGATGATGCCTACAAGCTTCTCACCATCCAATACCGGAAGCCTGTTCACTTTATGTTTTATCATCATTGACGAAGCTTTTTCGATTGAACTGTCAGCAGATATCGTGTATACCTCGGATTCCATGATATCTCTTATCGGTCTTGACCCGATGTCGGTAAGCATGCGTTTTGTTTCTTCCCAGTTTATCAGTTCCCTGATAGGAATCTCTATTACCTCGAACGGGCTAGGTAACCATAATCCTCCATGATCGGGCACTTCGAGCAATTTCAAAACATCTGCTTCTGTCACGATCCCGACAACCTTGCCATCTTCAACCACAGGGAGTCCGCTTATGTCATGCTCCTTTAGAAGTTTCGTTGCATTGCTAATCTCATCATCCGGTCTGCAGGAAATAACATTTGAATTCATCACATCTTTTACATTCATAATTTCACCTATATGCCAAGCGAGTGCTTGAATTATTGCATCCGTTCCACTTGTTTAATAGTTCAGTTAAGTGTGGTAAGTATTTATTTGTTATCTTGGCGCATGAAGGTTAGGTTTGGATGTTATATGGGAGTTTGGGGTAATCAATAAAAAACACATGTTGGTACACAGTATGTATCATCAAAAAGAAGAAAAAGAGGGGACAAAATATCCCCATTGTTCAATTCTGTTTATGCTGATCTAGATCGTTACACTAAATTCACGATCGTTAAGTGGCTGAACAGGTCGATAGTTGTTTGAGTATATTTCTTGGAAAGCATCGATCTGTGCAGTTGAAAGTTCGACAGAAGTATCCATCAGGAACCAGTTTACACTTTCAGTGCAAGGTGGGGTTGTGAACGAACCATCATATCGATAGTATGTTCTAACTTCAGGTAGCAGATCAATTGCATTAACAGTCACATCTTCAATAGTTTCTACTTCACCCGCTTCAGCAGGTAAATAGTCCCACATTTCCGCATATGCATCATTTTCTTCAGTACCTTCATCCATCATGATACCTACTACTGCATATTCACCCTCATCGCTCTGGTGTACCAGATGCATTTCCATGTCAGAGTGTTCACCTGCAATAGTATGTTCACTAAGCGAGTGGAAATGGAACTGTAGCAGTTTATAGGTATTGTCCTCAACTTCTATCGTACTACCCTCATCATAATCCACTTTAATGCTGTGACCATTGTTGACTATGTTGAGCGCTGATGAATCATAGTTGAACATGATATCAGCGTCGTGGGTCAAAGTTCCGGCAGGTATGTCGATTGGTGATTGTTCACTGCCTGATGCATCAGGGTATCCAAGTTCAGCCCAATGTTCCGGTCCGCCTTCACCTGTATAACTCCAATGTACCTCTGCTTCTTCTGCATGTTCTTCTTCAGTTGCCTCTGTGTCTGTATCCTCAACGCCATACACTTTTAGTTCTTCTGTACAGCCGCTTATCAAAACAGCGCCTATAATTAACATACACATAAGTGAAAAAAGTTTTAAATTTTTACTTTTTATTAACAAATTGTTAGCCTCCTTCAAATTCACACTGATAATCAGTATATAAAAAGATTTCGAAATTACGGAACATAAATTTAAACAGTATCAACTTTCAACTGCAATTTAAAAATATATTTTTCAAGGAACTGCCATAAGCAAACACAACTTATCCTTCATTAAATGAAGATGTACCGTAACAGCAAACTATAAGCACCTATATTGTCACGGTTTTACAACGAATTTGCATTTATCCTGCTGCTTCGGATCATGTGATCTACAATGACAATCGCAACCATCGCTTCAGCGACCGGAACCATCCGTGGTGGTATGGTTGGGTCATGCCGTCCCTGTATCACGATCTCTGTCTCGGTCATCGTTGTCATATCAACAGTACGTTGCTTTTTTGATATGGATGGGGTAGGCTTAACAGCAGCGCGACAGATTATCGGCATTCCTGATGAAATGCCTCCAATTATTCCTCCGGCATTGTTCGAGTTGGTTACAATTTTTCCATCTTCGATTATGAACGGGTCATTCATCTCACTGGCACGCATGTTCGCACATTCAAATCCGGCACCGATCTCGACACCCTTGACAGCCCCGATGCTCATGATAGCCTTTGCAATGTCGGCATCAAGTTTATCAAAAACAGGCTCTCCGATCCCTGCAGGCACGCCGCGGGCTATGATCTCAACAACACCTCCGACACTGTCACCTTCCGAGCGCGCAAGCGCTACTGCATTAAGCATTTTTCCTGCAGCTTCAAGGTCGGCGCATCTTAGCGGAGTTTTTTCAACGTTTTTGAGTATGTCATCAAATGAAACTGGTTCTGCACGGACACCGCCAAGTTCTATCACATGGGCAGCGATCTCTATTCCGAATTCGGACAGGAGTTTTTTTGCAATTGCGCCAGCAGCCACACGTCCAATGGTCTCGCGTGCAGACGATCGTCCGCCACCACGGTGATCACGAATGCCGTATTTGGCAATGTATGGATAATCAGCATGTCCCGGGCGCGGAGTGTCTTTGATATTATCGTATGATCCTGAATTGGCATCTTTGTTCCACACAAGCATCGATATTGGAGTGCCTGTGGTCTTGCCTTCGAAAAGTCCTGATAGTATCTCCACACGGTCGGCTTCTGTGCGCGGTGTGGAAACTTCGCTCTGTCCGGGTTTGCGCCTGTCAAGATCCTTTTGTACGTCTTCTTCACAAAGCAATAATCCTGCAGGGACTCCGTCAACAGTAACACCTACTGCGCGTCCGTGTGATTCTCCCCATGTTGTTATCCTGAATGAATGACCAAATGTATTTCCTGGCATGATTATATACATCTCCGTGAATCTATTTGATTTTTTCTTACTTTACACAAATTTAAACATTATGTATTTGTTGCAGGCTCGATATGCACGACAACATCACTCACACCTGTAAAACTCTCCTTCAATCGTTTTTCAACATCATGTGCAAGCGCGTGTGCTTTATCCGTATGCATATCCGGGTGAACCTTTACGTGCAGGTCAATGTGAATATCATCCGCACCGCCGCGTGTCCGTATATTGTGACACTCAATTACACCTTTCATTGCCTCAACGATACAGCAGATGGCTTCATCATCAATACGGGAAACGTCACATAATGTCTGGGAACTCTGTCGTATGATCATGATACCTGCGCGTACAATGACAATCGCAATTATGAGCGCAATAAATGGGTCGATGATAGGATATCCCATTTTAATTGCAATAAAACCCAGTATCACAGACAATGACACATATATGTCGCTTCTTGTGTGCATCGAATCAGCTACAAGTATCTCACTTTTCAGTTGTACTCCTTTCCGATGTTCATAGGTCGTAACAAAATAATTTATCATTATCGTAGTGACCATCACAACAAAACTCATAGAGGTTATGTTCGGTTGTGCGCCTGTACTAAACCTGTCAATAGAACTGTGCAGTATTTCTAATCCCACAAACAACAGAAGTACTGCAATGGCGATCGATGCCATTGTTTCATATTTGCGATGTCCGTATGGGTGGTTCTTATCAGGTGGTCTGGATGCGATCTGGATGCCGATTATTCCGATTATATTTGATACGCCGTCAAAAAGGGAGTGATATCCATCAGCCTGCATGCTGAGTGTATTTGAGATAATGCCGTAGGCTATCTTGGATATGGCAACAAAAAGATTCAGCACAAGTATAATTATCAATATTTTTCGTACTTTCTCGAATCGGTTTTCCATGACAGGTAGAATTCTCATTGATGCGATATAAAATGTGCTATTTATGTGGGTGGAGTGTAGTTATCTGCATTTTTATTGTCATTTTTATCCTTTACTTTCGAGCACAAATCAACAAACATTAAATGCATCAACGATATTTACTAAATTATGTCAATGACCATAGGCCTTGCAGGCAAACCAAATTCAGGAAAATCCACATTTTTCAAAGCCGCTACCATGGCAGATGTGGAGATCGCAAATTACCCATTTACGACAATAAACGCCAACCGCGGTGTGGCATACATACGCGTCGATTGCCCGTGCATAGAAACGGACAAAAGATGTGGCAATTGCAAAGATGGAATTCGTTTTGTACCAATTGAGATGATCGATGTGGCAGGCCTTGTACCTGATGCACACATGGGACGCGGACTTGGGAACACGTTTCTCGATGAACTGCGGCAGGCACAGGCGATAATCCATGTCATCGATGCATCTGGTGGCACAGATATCGAAGGCAATCCCGTTGATATCGGAAGCCATGATCCACTCGAAGATGTTGATTTTTTGAACCATGAACTCACAATGTGGATGGTCGGGATATTGAACCGTAATTGGACAAAACTATCCAGAAAGATACAGGCAGAAGGACTTAATATTGAGCATGCGATAGCAGACCAACTTTTGGGCGCAGGCGTAAACAGTGAACAGGTCCACACTGCACAGAGGAACTGCAATATGTTGACAGACCATGTGAAATGGACTGACGATGATCTGATAACACTCTGCGATGCAATTCGTGCGATCAGTAAACCAATGATAATTGCCGCGAACAAGGCTGATCTTGCGTCAAAAGAGAACATTGAAAATCTCACAGGTCTTGACATGATGGTAGTGCCAACAAGTGCAGCAGCAGAATTGGCATTAAGGTCAGCAGCGAAAGGCGGCGCAATAACATACATGCCTGGAGATTTGGATTTCACGATCGCCTCAGATAAACTGTCAGATGCACAGAAGACAGGTCTTGAAAATGTGCGCGCACTAATCAAGAACAACGATGGCAGCGGAATACAAAAATGCATTAACAAAGCAGTGTTCGAACTTCTAAACCTTATCGTAGTGTATCCTGTTGAAGACGAAGGAAAATGGATCGATAAGAATGACCGCATGTTGCCAGATGCGTTCCTCATGAAAAAAGGATCAAACGCACATGATCTTGCATACATGGTGCATTCGGATATCGGCAACAGATACTTGTATGCTGTGAATGGCAGGACGAAGATGAGGCTTGGTGAAAAGCACGAACTTGACAATGGTGATGTTATCAAGATCGTCTCAACTGCAAAGTAATTTATTTTCAGATTCAAAGTCAGTATGAATATTATCAATACACTTTATGAGAGATACTTATCAGCACAGATCGCAAAAGTACCAACCGGTATTCCAAAACATGTAACACTGGTACTTGCAGAAAGTGACCTGCTGAATCCTGATGGCATATCGAAATTGAGATCATTTATAGTATGGTGTAAAAAACTTGGAATAAACATCATCAGCATCCATATTGACATACTTGATGTCGAGCAGAATCTCAAAAATGAAATGGTCATGAATCTGATCGATCAATTGCAAACCGTTTTTTCAAAACTCCCGAATGATATCGGATTTGAGATATATGGTGAACACGGGAACCTAAAAGATAAACACGAAGGTTCATCCCCACTGGTCTATCTGTTTGTAGGATTTCGCGGCAGGGATGAGATAACAAAAGCAGTGAGATCATTGTTGCAGGATGTCAAGTCCGGCAAGATCGTGCCGGATGATATTGATGAGAGTATTATAGAATCACATCTGATGATCAGGCACGAACCCGACATTGTCATTCGTGCAGGCGGGAAACACCTGTCCGATTTCCTGATCTGGCAATCCGTGTATTCTGAATTGTATTTCACAGATGTCAACTGGAGTGACGTCAGGAAGATCGATATTTTACGGATAATACGCGATTTCCAGAAAAGACAGCGCAGGTTTGGGAAGTAGCAATAGAGTATTGGTATTTGTATAGCTGGTGCAGCAATGTGGTACCGAGTGTTTAATGAGTGCATGATAAAGACGATTCTACAATCCGCGCATGCGCGGCGTTACCCTATATACACATCGAATTTTCAATTGCTTCTAGTGTCGAGTCAACCATATAATGTCGCTAGATAGAAAGTATTCAGATAGATGGAAAC
>JAUSPM010000058.1 GCA_030655675.1 Methanosarcinaceae archaeon
AAAAATAAGTTGGATGATTGCGAATTTATGAAATCAGAGGTACTATTACATGGCAAAAATTGATGTTATTTCCAGACGCTAGATTGACGCCATAGTTTCGTCAGCCGTTAATTTTTGAAGCAACTTCAATTTTTAAAAGAATATTTATGTATTGAAATGTTTTGAATAATTATAAAAAATATAGTTGAATAATGTCTAATAAAACAAAGAGGATTTAATTTGTGTAACAATGAGATAATTGAACCTTTGAATGCAATAATTGGAGAATCTTTTCCGATAGAAGTCTTTCTGGATTCAGAAATAAAAAATCAAATAGAATATATTCAAGAGAATCCCGATTTTTTATTAGACCGATTTAGAAAATTAATTAATGAAAAAAAGTAACTATTCAGCCCTACATAAACGTTATCTGTAGACTGAATATACTCCAAATGGATAATTGCACACAATTGTCAAACACCTTTAAAATCGATGGACGTCGACTATTTATTAAAAACTGAAAAATGTACCACCATACACACAAATAAACGGGTTTTCGCCATCGGCATCCAGTCTTAAGGATGGCTGAATAGTTACAATAGTTTTTACTATTTAGTTTCACAGTCACTACCCCCAAACAAACACAGATTCCATAAGAATATATTAATATAAAGTACTTGTTTTTGTTACCCATATATTACTATTAACACTCAATTTTCACATGAGGAACTTACGATGATCACAAAAGATGAGGTAGAACATGTAGGCTGGCTTGCTCGCATCGAGATCGATGAGCAGGATGCAGATTCATACGCCGCACATTTAAACACTGTACTTGAATATTTCGGACAACTGGATGAGGTGGATACAGAGAATGTAGATCCAACCTACCACGTGGTAGATGTGGTGAATGTGTTCAGGGAAGATGTTGTTACGGAATCCCTTACGCAGGAAGAAGCGCTTGGAAACACGAAGAGCAAACAGGATGGGCACTTTAAAGCGCCAAAGATCATGTGAGGTACAAAAAATGTCAAAGGCAAAATGGATGAGTATCTCAAAGGTCAGGGAAAGTATTGCAGCTTCGTCAAGCGAAGAGGTCACAGCATCATATCTCGATACGATCTCAAAAAGCAAGATAAACGGTTACGTTACAATTAATGAAGGAGCGATCGCACGCGCGCAGGATATTGACAAGGGCAAGGATGGGGAAGGACACGATGGTATACTTGCAGGCGTACCTATTGCGATCAAGGATAACATTTCCACAAAGGGAATACAGACAACATGCAGTTCAAAGATACTGCAAGGCTATGTGCCGCCATACAACGCACACGTGATCGAGCGCTTGCTTGATGCCGGTGCCGTCATACTTGGCAAGACCAATATGGACGAGTTTGCGATGGGCACATCAACAGAATCCAGTCACTACGGTACAACTCTCAATCCATGGGACCACGAAAGAGTCCCAGGCGGTTCATCAGGCGGCAGTGCAGCAGTAGTTGCAGCAGGAGAAGCACCCATCTCGCTTGGTTCAGATACAGGGGGATCGGTCAGGTGTCCTGCAGCATTTTGCGGTGTAGTGGGACTCAAACCAACATACGGCGGCATATCGCGATACGGACTCATCTCGTATGCAAACTCACTTGAACAGATCGGACCGATCGCAACAAATGTCAGCGATATCGCAACCATCATGGATGTCATCGGAGGGCACGACCCCCGCGACAGCACATCCATCAACAAGGAAATTGCATACCGGGATTCACTTGTTGACGATGTTTCAGGACTCAAGATCGGAGTGCCCGATGAGTATTTTGGAGAAGGCATTGATGAAGGTGTTGAAAAGGCGGTATGGGCTGCCATCCAGAAATTCGAGGATATGGGTGCGGCATGGGAGAAAGTTTCCATGCCCCATACAAAATACGCACTTGCATCATACTACATCATTGCGATGAGTGAAGCATCATCCAACCTTGCACGTTTTGACGGCACACGCTACGGACTTCGCGAGGAGGGTGAGAACTGGCATGTCATGGCATCAAGAACACGGGCAAAAGGTTTTGGCGAGGAAGTAAAACGCAGGATACTGCTCGGAACGTATGCATTGTCTGCCGGATATCATGACAAATATTACTTAAAAGCGCTCAAAGTGCGCACACTTGTAAAACAGGACTTCGATAAAGCACTCTCAAACGTAGATGTCCTCATGGCACCAACCATGCCTGCTCCGGCATTCAAGATCGGTGAAAAGATCGAAGACCCGCTGGCTCTCTATCTCACGGATGTGAACACAGTACCTATCAATCTCGCAGGAGTACCCTCAATTTCCATGCCATGCGGCCTGGTTGACGGTCTTCCGGTCGGATTGCAGATAATTGGGAATCACTTTGACGAATCCACGATCATGCGCGCAGCATATTCATTTGAACAGAATACCGATCATCTTACCAAAAGACCGGCGGGGGTGGAATAATGGCTTACCACAATCCTGACGGTGTAATGATCGGACTTGAGATACATGTCCAGTTGAACAAATTGAACACCAAGATGTTCTGCGGATGTTCGACAAAATATCATAACGATGAGCCTAACAGCCATGTTTGTCCCGTATGTCTTGGACTTCCCGGCTCGCTTCCCGTGATAAATGAAAGGGCAGTAGAAGCCGCCATGAAGATCGGATTGGCACTCAACTGTGATATCGTGCCGCAGACACAGTTCCACAGAAAGAATTACTTCTATCCCGATCTTCCAAAAGGCTTCCAGACAACCCAGTACGATTTTCCTATCGCAAGCAAGGGCAAGGTCGTAATAGAAGGCGAGGACGGCGAACATGTTATTGGGATCACACGAGCCCACATGGAAGAGGACCCGGGGCGGTTAGTGCACATCGGTTCCATTGACAAATCCAAAGGTACAATGATCGATTACAACCGTTCAGGCATCGCACTGATCGAGATCGTATCGGAACCAGACATGCGAAGCCCAAAGGAAGCACGCCGTTTCCTTGATAAATTGCGTAACATAATCGAATATCTCGATGTATGTGACACCACACTTGAAGGTGCAATGAGATTTGATGCAAACGTCTCAATAGGCGGCGGTTCCCGTGCAGAGGTCAAGAACATCTCATCCCACAAGGGGGCTGAAAAGGCATTGTTGTTTGAGATCGTGCGCCAGAAGAACATGCTGCGCCGCGGTGGTACTGTTGTTCAGGAAACACGCCATTTCGATGAAGCGCGCGGTGTAACTATATCTCTCCGTACAAAAGAGCAGGAACATGATTATCGCTATTTCCCCGAACCCGACCTTGTCCCGATGCGTGTAGCAGACCGCACTGCAAAAGTTGTAGAGACACTCCCCGAACTTCCTGATGCAAAACGTGAGAGGTTCACCAAAGAGTACGACATGGCAGATATGCATGCAAAGGCACTCACATCTGAAATAAGGACCGCTGATTACTATGAAGAAGTCGCAGCAAAAGTCGATGCTAAAGTTTGCACTCCCTGGGTTGCAGATGTGCTCAAAGGCGAGTTGAATTACCGCGACCTTACGGTCGAATCGTTCAAAGTTGACGATATGGTTGAGATAATCGAGATGGTTACACAAGACAAGATCACTGAAAAGAGTGCGGTAGAAGTGATTCGCGCTATACTGGATTCCGGTGGCAGTCCGCTCGATATTGTCAAGGAGAAAGGACTTATCAAGGTCGAGGATGATGTTGTTTCCACAGCAGTTTCGGAAGTCCTCAAAGAGAATGAGGCGGCAGTTGCCGATTATCTGGGAGGAAAGGAGCAGTCATTGAATTTCCTTGTGGGTCAGGTAATGAAAAAGACACGCGGGCGCGCAGATGCAGTACAAGCACGTGAAATGGTGCTTGAAAGTATAAATAAATGATCAAAAACAGGTGCTATATCCTTTATATATGTGTATTTGGTCAGGGATATTGTGTATCATATTTGATACCAAATTATGTACCAAAAAAGTTTAGTATAATTAAAGCATAGACATAACTTGCCATATCAAAGAAATCCCATCCAATATATGGTGATATGGTATGGTGGTGGGCAAACCGTCTGCATTAACAATCTGCATTTGGGCGTGAAATCCCAAAACTTACAAAGGTTTTTAGCAGAAAATGCAGTCTATGTGTTTGTAAACAAAGATATAGCCAAGTAGCATGCTTGAATTGGGGCACACTATGGGGTTTGGCTGATATCGTGGAGCGAGGAAGAAGGAGAAAGGTTCCTACCACCACCATTATATTCTATTTTGATTTATTTTTGAGTACTTGTTTAAGCAGTTTTGGGGCTGAGTCAATCCGCCGCAGGCGGCGCCCTTCTCCATTATCGATAAATTTATCATACTTTTGCATTTGATGAACAAATTGAATTATAATCCATAAGTTAGCGCAATTTTCGTGAAGTATATAACTTTTAAATTAGATGCCTTTCAAATTCCACATAACGGTTAATTCGACGAATATAAATTATATTTGGACAATGCTGGTAGGAACGTGCCGCCTGCGGCGGTTGTATTGTTTTTTTGTATTTGTTTAGCTGGTATAAAGTTGTGTTGTAGCGTTGCAGATTAATGAGTTGTAAATAAAAACGACACTACCACACGCGCGTAGCGCGGCGCCGTCCTTCACCACTGCCCTGAATACACATCGAAGTTTCAATCACTGTCAACATGTCTGTTTTTGTATGGATTGCTACACATAAAAACTGCGTATTTTGTGAATGCGAACGGATGGTAGGTATGGAACGTGCCGCCTGGCGGCGGTCGCACTGTTTTTGGTTTCGATTCGTATGTCAGATTTTTGCATCTGGAATATCAACTAAACATATATAAATTATTAACATCATTTCTGTTCAGCCACACGCGACATCAGGTTTACAGATGCCTCATTCGCCGATTTAATTACCTGTTTCTCATCCATGGACAAAACCTTGTAATCGTCCATCAACACCTTGCCATTGACAATCGTAGTCCTCACATCCCCACCGGATGCAGAATAGACCAAATGGGATGGCACATCATATAAAGGAGTCAAATGTGGTTTAGCCATATCCACAATTATCACATCGGCCATGCACCCAACCTTCAGCATTCCGCTGTTGATATCCATTGCACGTGCACCATTAACAGTAGCCATCTCAAGCACCTGTCGTGCAGGCAGTACCGTTGGATCGGATGTATTAACTTTATGCAAAAGTGCGGCGGTTTTCATTTCCTCGAACATATTAAGGTTATTATTAGAAGCACATCCATCAGTTCCAAGTGAAACATTCACACCTTTCGCAAGCAGTTTTGGAACCGGTGCAATACCAGATGCCAGTTTCATATTGCTCACAGGATTGTGGGATACATTTACACCACGCTCATTGAGAATATCAATATCCCCATCCGAGAGCCAGACGCAATGTGCAGCGACAACATCACTGTCAAGGAAACCGATCTCATCGAGCCTATTGATAGAACACATACCAAACTGTTCTTTCATCTGGTTGAGTTCCGCTTCAGTCTCAAGAACATGAATATGGATCTTTACATTATCCTTTTTTGCCTGCTCTTTCACTTTGATCAAAAACTCACGCGAACACGTGTTTGGAGCATGCGGACCATACATAGTAGTAATACGCCCACCTGCGCGCCCGTTCCACTCTTTCACAAAGCGCTTGCCTTCCTTGAGTTCGGATTTTGCGCGAGTTTTATCACCAAGGTCGATCATACCGCATGAAAGTGCTGCACGCATACCGGATTCTTCAACCGCACGTGCGACCTTGTCCACATGGATGTACATATCCACAAACGCAGTCGTGCCGGATCGTATCATCTCAAGACATGCAAGTTTTGTACCAATATACAGATCATCTTCTGTCAACTGCCCCTCGGCAGGCCAGATGTGATTTTCCAGCCAGTCGGAAAGTGTCAGGTCATCCGCATATCCCCTAAACAGTGTCATGCCGGCATGTGTGTGCGTATTGACAAGTCCGGGCATCACAACCCCGCCTTTTGCATCGATCACTGTATCGGCAGTCTCATCTGTCGATTCTGCGACCTGTTTGATAATGCCATTTTCAATAACAACCACGCCGCGTTTGATGTCTTTCTGCGCAGGATCCATTGTAAGGATGTAACCGTTCTTTATTATAATATCAGCCATGATTTTAAATCCATATTTTCCTGTTGTTTAGATCAAATCTCAAGTTAATGTTAATACGATGATGTCAAGTAAGGTTGAAATTATGATTTTAAAGTTTCCATTTCCAATGCCTCAAGATATGTATGCATTACCACAAGACGTTCATCCGCAATATCCCTTGCAGTATTGGTGTTCAACCGATCTTTTATCTTGAACGGCTTGTTTTCCATATAATCGCCAAAACCCTCAAAAGGATCTTGAGTGTATACATTCATTGATGTTTCTTTAACAGTACCGATCGTCTGCCTGAGTGCACGGAGCGCGCCCATCGAAACAAGTGAACGAAATATCCCGACAGCACCAAGTGCATCGATCCGATCCGCGTCCTGCAATATCTTTGCTTCAATTGATCCTGCCTTCAAACCACGACTGAAACGGTGTGTCTGTATGCATGAAGTAACATGATCCACCAGACTATCATCCGCGCCCGCACGGGATAAGAATTCCCGTGCCATCTCTGCGCTATACTCGGCATGATCGCCACCTTCATTATGTTCTTTTACAATGCCAACATCATGCAAAAGCGCAGCAAGGCGCAGTACCTTAATATCTCCTCCCTCTTGTTTATGGATCTTGATGCATACTGATTCCACGCGATCGATATGCGACATATCGTGTGTACTTGGTTCATCCCTGAGCACCTCTGACACAAACTTGCGCGTCTTATCGATCATATCCATTCAATACCACGCTCAATTGACATATTTTTAAGTGTTTCAGACATCTCATACATTGCAGAGGAAAGCACTTTATCATTATTATATGAATCGACAATAGATTCCAGTTCTTCAGTTTTGTTATGTTTCATCTCTATTGCAAATTGCACCATATTAGGGATTGCACGAGTGATATTGTCAATAATGGATACATTTGATGAAAGGGACGTGCGTGATAGGGGATTCAGGTCAATTGTAATTACGTTCTTCCCCATAGCAATAAGTGCGCCACATCGATCCCCATCTTCAAGAGGCACCAACACGACATCTGAACTATAAATGCCTTCTTCGTCAACGATTGCACGATCATGATTCAGGTCAAGACGTGCATCCCCCTTTTTGCCAAGAACATCCGTTGCCCCATGTGCTTTTAAATGCTCGATGATCTTATGCATACGTGCATCGCTCCTGTGAAAAAGATTAACCTCCAAAGGTGCGCCTGTTACATCAGACAATGCAACAATTTGGTCCGGCACAAGTGCAGCCACATTCC
>JAUSPM010000059.1 GCA_030655675.1 Methanosarcinaceae archaeon
AAATACGCTGACGCTTGAAAACCGTATTATATTTAGTGGTCGTGGTGCAGAAACGTGCCGCGCTGCGCGCGTGTGGTCGCACCGTTTATTCACTCTAGCGACATTGTATGGTTGACTCGACACTAGGACACATCCGACATAGTGTCAAAGGAATCCTGATAGGATAAGGAACATCAACACCAGTGGCAGTCCTACAAATCCCCATATCACAGGATTGTGTTTAAAGACCTTGGCGCCGTCAAGCGGCCCAAATGGGATCATGTTGAACCCTGCAAGGAAAATGTTTACGTATGCGCCGTAAAAACCCAGAGTATTCATAAGATTAGAGTCCGAGATGAATAATATTGCCATAAATACAACCGCAAGCGCCACATTTACCAGTGGACCTGCCAGTGCGATCTTCCATGTTTCCTTTGATTGTGTGAGTATGTCATAATGTCTTTCATCATCTGTACTATAATACGACTGGCGTTTTCGTATCATGACCGCGCCCGGTGCTGCGAACACAATTCCTGTTACTAATTTTAAGAAAATGGCAAGCAAGAGCCCCATTGGGCTTGCTTCATATACTGCAGTATAGCCATAATGCTGGGCTGTGAACTTGTGTCCGAGTTCATGTAGTATGAATCCAGTGCCAACACTAAGTGCAATTATTGCTAAAAAGGTCGAGTCGGTTGACGGATATGCAAATGCGACCGTCAGCACTACAAGTGATGCAACAAGATGAATTGTTTCTCTTAGATCAATTTTCATCAATTGTTACTATTTACTATGGCATATAACGATTTTGGATATTATTTTTGTGTTTGTATGGATGTTGTAAGATATCTGCTTAAATGAGATCGTTCCATCTGAAACTAAAACCAATACAACCTCCGCAGGCGGCGCATTTCCACATCATTGGTTCGAACAATATAAAATTTTTCGCAGTAAATCGAATTTGTGAAATATGCACACTGAATTAATCCGACCTGCATGGATATTTTTCATAATGTATGGAATGTGCCCCCTACGGCGGATTGACTAGGTATCAAAAGTATTTAGACAAATACGAATTTTCAAACCGTTTAATCACTGATTTCGCTTTTTAGATGCTTCAACTTCTGCGATGACCCCTGGGTATTCACTGAATGTGCTTGAAATATCTATGGCGCCAACAATATCTACTAAACCAATAACGCAAATAACTTCTCCATCTTCGTTCCTGATGGGGGATACTACAACCGGCGTACCTTTGTATGCGCCGTCATTCGGTACGCGACGTGTGGTCTTATTGGTGCGCAACACTTCTTCCAGTACGGGGCCTGTGTATTCAGCATCCTGCACTTTTCCTTTTTCCATGCGGATACCCAATTTGTTTAAACTGCGCGCAGTAGTTGGTAATCCTGTCAATTCATGGATTGCTTTCACTATCGGTTCAAGGTCTGATCTTGTAGAATCTGCAGATATGTGTATATCTTTCATTTACCCACTCCCTTTGTTAGTAAATAGAGATTGTCACTATGTAGTCATATATTTTTCGTGACTTGATCCTTAATCTTCCTTCGCGCGCGGCATGGCAATTATTTCGCGAACCTGCATGCTGAAAAATTCATGGGAATGTGCAGGTCGTACCACAAGCGCAACATCTGCACCCTGCCTTGTGCCACCGATAGCGATGATCTCTGTATCACTTGCAACAGGGATATGTCCTGAGTCTGCTGCCATCATTGTGACCTCAAGTGCAACCTTGAATCCTTTACCAAAGACCGCGCGCAGGGTATCCGAGATCACATCGATACGGCTGGCGCCACCAAGCCTTTTTGAGATTGCGCGCTCCACACCTGAGAATATGTGTGACTGCGTGGTAACTACTGCACCCAATTCCTCCAGTGTTTTGAGGTTCGCATCGTCCATTTCCCATTTACCGCCTTCGCGTAGCCCATATTGGTGGGTCACGGATATCACTTTTACATCCGTACCTTTGAGTGCCTGCGCCATCTTGATCGCGGTAGCGCCACTTGTACTGGCAATAACCACGTGTTTAATTTCAAGTTCTTCTGCTCGTTTCACTGTTGCACTGACAAGTTCGTCTGTATTTTGCTTGCCCACATCATCAAAATATATGATCGATTTTTCCATCTTAATACCTCTGATATTTCGTATAACTAACTTTAGGTCTGCACTCATATTTATGTATGTTTTTCTTTTTTGTCACTTCTTCCACGATAAAACGATGTACTTATCTATGAGGATTTGTTTTTATTTACTAAGAATAAATGAATTGTGCATAAGGTGGTAATTTGTCAGATACAGATTATGATGATGGTGATGTAAAAATCGTCACAAAAGATATCCAATCCGAAAATCCGGTGTTAATAGAAGGTTTTCCCGGCATCGGTCTTGTTGGGAATATTGCAAGTCAGCAGATGATCGATGAGTTGGGTATGACTTATATCGGCTCGATCGATTCAAGATACTTTCCTCCGATCGCTGTATTATATGAAGGTCTCATAAATATGCCTGTCAGGATATATGAGAGTGTAGAACATAATTTGATAATAGTGGTATCCGATATACCTATCAACCCTTCTGTTTCTTATGATGTTAGCAAGGCTCTTGTCGAGTGGGCGAAATCCATAAACGTTAAAGAGATCGTGTCCATAGCCGGAATTGCGACAATGGGCGAAGAACGTAAGGTATTTGGTGCGGCAACGGATACTATTATGCTTGATAAGATCAGGGATAAGGTCGAGCTTTTTCAGATGGGTACGATATCGGGCATCTCCGGTAGCGTCATGGGGGAGTGTCTTGTGAATGAGATTCCTGGAATAAGTCTTCTTGGTTCTACACAGAGCCAGAACCCCGATCCAAGGGCGGCAGTTGTGGTTATCAAGGTGCTTAATTCGTTATATGGACTTTCAATTGATACGGATAGTCTTATTGAGCAGGCAGAACAAATAGAGGTTGAGATGCAAAAACTTGCCGAGGATGTCAGGACATCAGAGCAATCGGTGACGCCAAGGAAAGAGTTCCCAATGTATGGGTAATCGTGCGAGAAAACGCTCATTTCGTTTGCGTTAACTCACACCACACATTTATAAAATATATGGTGTAAAAAAAGGTGATGTTATGGAATGTGTTGCATTAACCGGAATATCTGACAATGTGATGAAAGAACTCAAAAATCATGTTTTACGGACAATTGAGATCAGAAGCCCGCAAAATTTCTTTGCTGTACTAAAGGTCAATGCAGGTGATTATGTATTTATTACACATGCAAGTGCGCAGGACGTTACCGGCGGTACGGTGGGTGTTCTTGCAAGGGTTTTGAAGCATCAGATATCGACACACAGGATTCTTCAAAGTAATGAGGTGTTCTATGAGGAACGCGAGATGACAATGGCAAGGATCCAGTTGGAGCCCAATCATGTTACGCGCATAAGCAAGGTTTTATGCAATGAGATTGGGGAAGTTATGCGTGTGATTGTTGATAAAACATCGCAGTATGAAGCACGGTAATTTTTTTTCTTTATATACTAAACAATATCTACTTTTTGTAACTTTTTGCCACAGAG
>JAUSPM010000064.1 GCA_030655675.1 Methanosarcinaceae archaeon
TTCTGTCATTGATGCAATTAAAGATGTATTCAATGAAAAGCCATTTGTTCCATATTTCCCAATTGCATAAGTTGATATTATCAGGAATTGATGGGATAAGGTGAATATTTTAGGCTAAATTGGGATAGGCTGAATAGTTACGTTTTATTAACATATACGGGATTTTTAGCATAATCATAATCCCATATTAAACTGTCAACTGCTGCACCATGTACGAGTTCTTTGGCTACAGCTTCAATAGATTTATCATGGCTGTATGTGAAAATATATCCTGAAAAGAATGAATCCGGTGTTTCATTAATGAGTGCAAGCATATATGTTGGTGATAGTTTTCCTGTGTTGGACATTTCATCGGTAAATGCAAATTTTTTCCCACGAAGGTCTTCAAAGCGGTTGGCATCACTATCGATCGGAACAATAATATAAGAGTAATAAAGAGGTTCGCCTTTAACCACGGGCGCCACTAAAAGTTCCATGCCAAATTTATCCCGTCCATCTATGTATGCCCCACTGCACACAAACGCAGCATCAAGATATTGAGATTCAATAAGGTCGTTTATTTCTGCATACGTTTCTCTTTGCACCAATTCAATTGGGTGATTGGTTTTTTTAGATATATATCTCAGCAGGTCTTCATAGTAAACAATTGTCTCTGTTGGCGAGATCATTGCCGAAACAGCGATTTTGAGTGACGATACGTTTGATTGTGTTTTTATTGTTGTGTCTATTTCTTCCATATCGATGGTTATAGCTTCATCATCACTAAGGCATCCGCTTAAAAAAATTATCGGTATACATACTATCAAGATCAACATTGCATGATGTACTTTATTTATTGTCATGATGTCACCGTAAATTCACACAAATTGATATACAAATAAGTAATACTTGTATAGGAATATGAGCATTTAATGTTTATATGTTTGTATGTTTAATTTAATCATGTGTTTTTTGTATCCCAAAGATTAATATCAAAACAAAACAAATGTTTATTAGTTATGTTTTAATAATTTGGCGTAGGTATAAAAGGGGCTTCATGTCGGATGATCAGACTAAAAAAATACTAGCTACACTTCGTGATGAGTTGGTATCAAAAAGCACATTGTTTTTTGCACCTGTTGATAGTTTCATCGAGCGTATTATTTATTACCACATATTTGATCTCCTAAGCAATAACCCCGAGCGCACAGTTGTGTGGTTGTGTTTAAAAGATTCAAGGGAAGAGGTACTTGATAAGTTTGATGAATTTGGTTTTGACATTCATGATTTCATGGAAAATCTCTGGTTCATAGACATTGAGAGTACAAGCAAGGAATTGAAGGACAATACGTATTATTGTAATTCCCATACCGATTATACCAAAATGGCATCGCATACAGTGAAATTATCATCTGAACACAATAATCTCGTATTTGTGATTGATGACATGACCATTCTTGCAAGCGATACATTCCAGGTCATTGAGAATTTCATAAAATTTGTCCAAAAATCGGTTAAAGAGAATGGTGGCAGTGTAATCTCAATGCTTGGTAAAGATATTTTGCAGCCAGACACCGAAGCTTTGATGAAATCATTTTTTGACATAATTGTTGATGTCCAGTATGGCGGCGAGATGCATGCGAACATTGGTTTAAAGAGTCTGGATGTGCGGTATAATATCGAAGGGGGTATGATCACTTTTGAATATATCCAGAAAAGGGTTAAAAGGGATCGGTTAAAGATATTGGTCGTGGATGATGAACCGGATATACCTGAGCTTGTGGAGTTATTGCTAGCAGATGAACCCTTTGATTTCATATCGGCAAGCGGTGGTTATGAGGCTATCGACATGGCAATATCCGAACTTCCTGATATGATCCTTCTTGATATTATGATGCCGGATATGGATGGGTATGAAGTAGTGCAAAAACTAAAAGAGAGCAAGGTTGCATGTGATATACCGATCATCATGGTGTCTGCGAAATCAGAAGTTAGTGATAAGATCAAGGGAATGGAACTTGGAATTGATGATTATGTTTCTAAACCATTTGACATGCGTGAACTCAATGCACGAATAAAGATGGTTATGAAAAGGTTAGGATGGAGCGCAGATGCAAAGTAAATATATATATGTTAGATAGATTACATTTATAATGGTGGTTAAAAATGAGTCAAGTAGTAATGGTTGTAGACGATGAACCAGATACAATAGACCTTGTAAGACTGGTTCTTGAATCTGAAGGGATTGATGTTGTTGGTGCTAACAGTGGCAATGAATGTCTTAAAATGATCGATAGCAGTAGGCCAGATGCAATTTTATTGGACATCATGATGCCTGAAATGGATGGATGGGAAACATTCCATAAGATCAAAGAAAAGGATGCAACCATTCCGGTATCAATGCTTACTGTAAAAAGTCAGGAATTTGACAAGATGCTTGGTTTGCATGTATTAAAAGCAGATGACTACATTACGAAACCGTTTGGCAGAAAAGAGTTGGTAGAACGCACAAAAGCATTGCTCGGCTTAAAACAGTCCTGATCGATCTTCGTATATCAGATCACTTCGCACAATATTGCTTTTTCATCTTTTACAAAAAGATGTATGGTATTTTCACCACTTAATCCATTTTCGATCTCATTTCGTATAGTCCAGTAGTCAGCAGGGTCAACACCGGCCCTTAATACAACTGTGCCCACATCATGTCTTTTTAAAATGGAATTTATTGCCTCAGGTTCAAAATCAGTAACCTGAAATACAGAATAATTATGTTTCATCATCGCGTTTTTGAATTGTGTATTGGATGTGAGGAGAAGTCTTTTTTTATCGATCTTAAAAAGTTCAACATCTACATTGGCAATGTCTTTTTTAATTGATCCTGCAAGTTGAGGCAACATCTCTGCTTTGACCACGGACGGTTGTGGTTCGTATGCGTACCTCTTGATGTTTTGTGTTTCTTTAACATCATAAGTTATATCCGTTGAACCGATATATGCGCCATCCGGAAGTGAAACTGCTGAGCGCTCGCATTGTTTCAGGTTCCCAAAATACAATGTCAGGCGGTTTAGTTGTCCATCAAGGGAAAGGTATTCGCGTTCACAATCAAATTGAATGCGCTCAGGCGGCATCTGTGGTGGCGCTTCAAACACGAAGTTGTCAGCCTTATCAGAATATGCGGATATGACATTTGGAATTCCTGGTTCAAGACTAATCACTTTGCGTTTCTTTTCTTCAGCAGGTCTGGCCGGATCTGAGAATATTACATCAACTTTTGGGATCTGCTCTATCACATCCGGAGATAATGCATCACCGCATATGAATATCACATTATCGATATCATGAAGTTCGCAGTTTTTCCTTGCGTATTCGATCTTTTTTGGATCGATCTCTATAGCATATACAAGATCACATTCTTTTGCAAAGAATATCGTCTGCCCACCTATGCCGCAACTGATGTCGGCGAGTGTTTTGCACTTTAGGCGTTTTGCCCGATATTCCGCAACGATCTTTGGTGTTGCGAACCGTATCCCATCTTTATCAGAATACAGGGGTTTTTCAAAATTCTTTTTGCGTGGCACATTGATCAGTATATACACAAATTCAAACAATTTAAAATCATCTTTTATAATGTGAGTTTGAAATCACAATCTTTTTAAACAACATTGCCATCAACCTATTAGATATATTCATTTAATAGAATTTGCAAACGCGTTGTGCTTGAATAAATTCCTATCAATAATATTTATGTAAAATGAGTAAATGATAGAAAAGTATATGGTACCAGATGCTATTATGGCTTAATTATCATTAATATTAAAAATTATGTGTTTATTAAATGGAAAATGTCAAATATTATTGTAATTATTAATACACATTCAAATCAAGATATTCAAATTGGAGAGGTATATAAAATGAGAAAACTTATGTTAATTTCGTTGGCAGCAATTCTTGTTGCAATGTTAGCGATTCCGGCATATGCGGAGGAGGGTTTTTCAGTCACTACTTTGGATGCTAAAGACGTGGACTGCAGGTCTGCCTGTCACTCCGCAAATCCCCACACAATACACGCTGGAAAACCAGTGACTTGTGTGAAGTGCCATGGTGAAACCCTTTCAGTTGCGATTCCGCAATGTTCAAATTGTCATAATGGGCCAATACACGATGTCCATAAAGGCAAAGTAGCGACCGAAGATTGTTCATATTGTCACCAGGGACTTGAAACTGTACACAACACTATTTTATCTGACAGCGTTTGTGCCCACTGTCACAAGGACTTGATCGTGGTTCACGGTGGTGAGGCAAATAGTTGTACTAAATGTCATAACACGGCTCCAGATATTGTAAAACCTGTTAAAACTGCAGATATGGATATTGTATGCCAGGCATGTCACGTGAGTGATAATGTGGCATCTGTTCACGGAAATGAGTCAAACAAGCAGGCATGTTACAATTGTCACAGACCTGGAGAAGGCGAAGTAAGTGCAACACAAATTCCGCATAACATTCACATTCCAGATGTGACCTGCGTGGCGTGTCACATGGAAGATGAAACAATTATTGTTCCTGAATGTACAAGATGTCATCAGATTGATGATCTTCACGCATTTGGTACTGTTGGCGTAAAATCTAAAGAAGAGATGCAATGCAGTGCATGTCACCCGAACTCATACTTCGGTGGTTCTGAACCAGCAAAAGTTGTAGATAAAACTCCTGAGAACGAGGCAACAACAAGATCTGATGAACCAACATCAACTGAGTCCGGGAAAGAAGAACCAATTCTACCCGGTTTCGGAATGATCTCTGCAATCGGAGCAATTGCTGCTCTTTATTTTGTAAGTAGAAGAAAGTAAATCTTACTTTCTTTTATTTTAGTATATATTTTATAATATATAATGCGAGTTA
>JAUSPM010000065.1 GCA_030655675.1 Methanosarcinaceae archaeon
TTCTGTCATTGATGCAATTAAAGATGTATTCAATGAAAAGCCATTTGTTCCATATTTCCCAATTGCATAAGTTGATATTATCAGGAATTGATGGGATAAGGTGAATATTTTAGGCTAAATTGGGATAGGCTGAATAGTTACAACATTTATTGATTCTACGCGGTTGTGCGTAATTCATGCAAAACAGTTAAATCTATTCAGGACTAATACGTGTGTGTGATAAATTATGGCTGTAAAGATCAACAACGAGAAAATCTTCGCTATGCTCAGATTTACTCGCACTATATATTTTAAAATATATACCAAGACAAATGTGACCGTAACCGGATGTGCGTCATTGTTTCAGCATGCCCCGTGGGTGCAATTAAACAAAGAAAGATTGGCCCCATACTTGCAGATTATCCTGAAATTGATGAAGACAAATGTACAGAATGCGGAATATGTATAAAGGAATGTCCACACGGTGCAGCGTATAAAGAATGATTGAACAATTGCCGAAAGCAAAATAATGAGAGGAAGCGATAAAAAATGGCAAAGTCGAAAAAATGTGAAATTGGTAAAGGTGTCAAAGAAGTCGCAAAATTAAAAATAAATCGATGTGATCGATCTCCTCTCTGCCCTGCTAAAAAAATATGCCCTTTGGATGCGATAACACAAAAAAGAAGAGGATTTTTGAACTTATTTGCCGATTATCCGGAGATCGATCAAAGTAAATGTATGGGATGTGGGGTTTGCGTGGATGCTTGCCTGCGTGGTGCGATCTATATGAAACCGATCGACATGAAAAATAACAATGGTAACAATAACAACAATAACAACAATAACAACAAAAGCAACAACAACAAAAGCAACAAAAGCAACAATAACAACAAAAGCAACAACAACAACAACAACAACAACAAGTCATATAAAAAGAAGTAATATCATTACAAAATAAGGGTGAGTTCAATGGACGAATTGGAAGCGATCAGAAAAAAGAAGATGGAACAAATTATCAAAAAACAGGAACTTGGATCGTATCCGGATAAACCTGTCATTGTTACGGATGCAGATTTCAATCAATTTATATCGAAATATCCATTGGTTGTAGTTGACTGCTGGGCAGAATGGTGTGGCCCATGTCGTATGCTTGCACCGACCATTGATGAACTTGCTACTCAGTACAGGGGAAAGATAGTATTTGGAAAACTTGATACTGATAATAGTCGTGCAACTTCAATGCAATACAAGATATCAAGTATTCCTGCGATGCTTGTTTTCAAGAATGGGAATTTCGTAGGACAAATAATCGGTGCTGTTCCAAAAGAGCAAATTGTCAAGCAATTGCAACCTCTTATGTGAAAAACGGAAGTGAAATAAATGTCAAAACCAAGAATTGCATATAGCCCCACAATACGTTTTATTGACCTTAAGTCAAAACCATATTTTATTGTCGCATCCGTAGAGGTCGGAAACACCACTACTAAGTGCATTCTGACAGCTACAAATATGGAAGATGGAAAGACAGGACATGTTACAAAAGTCGTTAAGATGACAAGGGATGTGCGTGATCCTTTGCCTGGTGAAGTGGTTTTTGGCAGGACATTAAATGGGATAGAACTTACACGCGAGTCGGTTTCTGAACTTGTCCGCAACACTCTTGTTGAGGCTGTGAAAAAGGCAAATCTCGATATTAAGACCGATCTGAACTTTGTTGTACGCTCAACCGGAGTTGTTGCGGGTTTTGACGTGCCAGAAGAGGTGGGCGAGTTCATCAAAGCATTGGCTGACGGTTGTCTTTTGGCAGGCGTTCCGCCAAAGAATATGACTCCCCCAATGACCATTGAGAATTTACCTAAAAAGTTTCAAAAATTCAGTAAGCTTAAACAGGTTGTATTTGATGGTGCAGTAGCAAGTGTCAAACCCCCTCTTGGTTCAACGGGTGTTGAGATTGTCGCAAATGAAATGGAAGGTGAACTTGCAACAGCCGGTATCAAGGAAGGTGCCAAATGGGCTGATGTTGATTTCAGGAATCCGTGTCTTTCAATTGATTTCGGAACTACGCTTGATGGTCGTATTACCAACGATGACAGGCCTTATGCAAAGACAATTGGTAATTTCTGTGGTTATGCAGGTGCTATTCCTGATGCTATGATCAAAGGCACGCACACAGTCGATGTGATCCTCGGAACAGCTCTGGATGTTTTTGATGAAAAAAAGACTGATATAATGACACTTAAACTAAATGGCAAGATGATCCGCGAGTATGCTGAAAAGATCCATGATCATATCATTATCGAAAAAGTTCCAAAAAACCGTACTCGATATGGTAGCGTACCTGTAAATCCAGAGGCTGCCGATGAACTGGGAGTTGTTCTTATAGGCTGTGATGTTGGAGAGAACGGTTCTGATATGGGTAAACTGTCTGAAATTGGTGGTGAGATCTATAAGAAACACGGGCTCAAGATATTATTTGCAGTGATCGATGAGGTCATGGCAAAAGTTGTCTGCCGTCTTGTAAAGGTTGCACAAGACGCGGGACTTGTATTTGAAAACACATCAATTGGCATAACTGGAAGAGCAGGGATCAGCGGTAACAAGCCAAAACTTGCTTTGAAGTATCTTGAAGACCTCAACATAAATCACAATATCGATGAGCGTGTGGTTTTTGTGGATGATGGACTTGCAAGAGGCGCAGCAGTCATGGCACGCTGTATGAACTCACTCGGCACACCACAAAATCCTCTTGGTGGTCATTCCGGTGGTAAATGTATTTTGGGACAGAGAATTAAGTTGCAAGGTTAAGTTAATTTTAACTTCCATAGTTGTCAATTGGTATTTGACAAGTGCATATAAAGACTTGTTAAATGGCAACGAAAGGTACATAAGTGAAATTTACCCATTTTTGTGCCCAACCATTTTTACAAATCTAGCATTGAGCACGAATTAGATAGAAAAAAGATATTTGTTTATCTGGTGCAACGTCGTGGCGCAGAGTGTTTAGAGTGCATGATAAAAACGATTCTACAACCCGCGTGCAGCGCGGCGTTGCCCTGCATACACACCGAATTTTCAATCGCTTTCAGCGTATTTCACTATTTTTCGTAGTATATGTTTTATAAACATATAGTTCGAGTAAATCCGAGCATAGCGAAGATTTTTTCGTAGTATATAATCTATAAGATTATGTAGTCCAAGTAAATCTGAGCATCAGCGAAGATTTTCTTGTAGTATATATTTTATTAATATATAGTGCAAGTTAATGCGAACGAAGTGAGCATTTTCTTG
>JAUSPM010000069.1 GCA_030655675.1 Methanosarcinaceae archaeon
TGTGAAAACACCCGACCGCACAATTTACGAAAGCAAACGTGACTGAACCAGAGGGATGGTATGGCGGTCAGGGTGTGTTGATCACTGTGATTTTCGTTCGAATGATTCGAATTGTTCGTAGTGCCTTGCGCGTTCGACCAGATCCTTGAAATATTCTTCCATGCTATTTCACCTCTATTACTATATACTACGGCAGGGTATATTAACGCGGGCCAAGCGGGGTGAAAGTAATATTTGAGATCCATCGTATCGAGTAATCCAACAGCTTTTTGGGGTCGGTATTACAATTTGTGTGTGGGTTTTGCTAGCGCCCCTGCGCTCCAATGGGCCAACATGTCACCTTATAAGCTCTAGGAATACCCTTTCAATCTCATCCGGACTAACACCGATAATGTTGCTTACTGCCAATATTTCTTTTTTGGAAAAAGAGTTGATAGTCCGTTTGATGCCCTTTTTATCACTGAACTGAAAAACCCTTGATTTAATATCTGAGATATCAACATCGGTAAACCAAAGTAAAGCGAAAATATCAGCAATATCCTTCAACCGCTTATGTTCTTTATCTCTATTAACAACTGAGTTCAATTTGGTTGCAAGGAGAACATGAGTTTGTGGTAACCATAGATTTTTTCCAAGTGATCGATCTGTAATTCGATTTGTTTTTTCTGTGAAAACCATCTCAAGTAGCGGTTCGTCGATTGGATTGAATTTAAAAATGTTGTGGAATTTTGGATGAATTATGTCAACAATTGGATCGATGTACAAAGGAAATATGAAGTGCGTGGGTGTGTTTTTCACTTCATTGTCACTTAGTTCCTTTTCAGTTTCGATGTGGAATTCTTTCAAATATCGAAATCCTACCGGCATGAAACGAAGTTGATTTTCAATAATTTGAAGAGATCTGGCAAAAGAAGATTCAAGTATGGACTCCTCATTCCATTGTGTCTCAAAATGAAATCCTAAATCGATATCTCTTGAGCCAATATAGTTTCTACCTGTTGCGGTTCTGAAATTCTCATTCACGCTATGGTAAACCGCCCATCCACCGATCAAACAAATTGGTTCTTCGAGTTTGTCAACCACGGTTTTTAGATATCGGGATGATATTTCGGTCTCATATGTTTCATACATTTTTCATCATCCGTTTGATGAGCAATTCGGCAGCTTCCACACATACTCCACCCTCATTCATCAAGTCAATTATCAATTGTGGCATAGAAACGAGTTTTAATTCATCCTTTTCAAAGGAATCATAAAAAACATGTTCGTCTGAGAGTAATAGCCGCACATTTCCTTTACCAACAAGCCCATTTTTTGAGAGCAAGTCGTGCCAGTAATTCCAATCACCTTCTCTTATGTAAACATCGATCCGGCTTGGGAACAGATAATTCTGAACTAGATTTTCTGCCTGGTATGTAGTCAATGCATAAGGCAGGGATACGTTTTTGAGAGTTTTCAGAGGGTCTTTAAGCATATATTCTCTATGCTTATTTTTGATACGATGCGATTGCCAGTAATTCAATAGGCCAAGGTAGTCTAAAACTTCATTATCTTTCACCAGGTTCATTTTGGTAAGTTTCATGAAAAATTCTCGCACCCATGGGTATGAACAGTCAGCCAGTTTGGCAATTCTGTATTTGCTTATGTCTCCTGATGGATTATTTGCTATTATCCGGAGTATTCGATCTCTTATTTTTCCGCGCATATGTATGTTGGTAACATGCTATGTTTATATACTTTACCTATATAGGTATCTCTTAATATTTATATATGTTACCTTCACAATACTGGAAAAGTCATTTGCATATATCATCATTCTGAACAGAACATATTAAAATCCGGCTGGGGAAGATTATCGTACTGAATTTTGATATCATAAACTGAGATTCCGGCTGGAAGATCCATCATTTTGAGTGCTTGTTTCGTATCAGCCATGAGGTTTTCAGGATTTTCAAGCAGGTATTCTGCAAGTGCCAGATTGTCCCAATCAATATCAACGAAATCGATTGTTAATATTTGTTGGTCAGGTGACTTATCTACAAGTTTGGCAATATCGCTCAAATAATGATCTTCTAAGAAGGATTTTAAATTTTCAATCATATTAGTCACTTGAACATATACTCCTCGAACGCATATCAATATTAGCCAAGCAGGGTGAAAATAATATTTAAAGCAGATTACTCCTAAAATCCAGTCATGTAGCCCGCATACATGTTAATATTGCCCCAGCATTCGGCTGTAAAAAATCCAATTCAAAACTCTGCTGATCTCCATTATTCCTACAAAAATCAACGAGGCTGAGCATATGGTTAAGTCCTTTTGCGGCCTTTTCATTTTGTAAAATATCCATATGCGCTTCCAATAGTGGTCTTGGCAGGAAAACAATGCATTTGGATTTGGCTCTTGTTACTGAAACGTTGAGCCTGTTCAAACTGTAGATGAATTCCGCTTCGTTCATTGCGGTTTCAGTATCGCTCACTCCATAACTCACGATCACAACTTCAGATTCCTGCCCCTGCATCTTATCAACGGTATCCACAAAAGTGGGATATTTCCATTTTTTGAGTATACTGAGTTTGTCTTTGATAGCACTGATCTGTGCATGATGCGGACTCACAATGAACAAGCCGTGCCGCCAGAAGTTCGAATCTCCGTTTTCATCATCGGGATATAATATTTCGGTAGTTTTTTGAGGCAAACGTTCTCGTATTTGAATTGTGAGTTTAGCAACCAATTCAGCTTCAATGATATTTTCTACAGATGCCTGAACATTCTCAAGAATACAGACTACCAGAGGTGAATTTGGATCAAGTACCCATTCGACAAATTGTTTTTCAGTATCTGAAGATCCAATATTCGTGTTTTCAAATAACAAGTTCAGTCTATGTGAACCAATTCCGGGTGTTGCCGGTTTGAATTCATCACCATATAATGTTTCGGCCGGGAATCGTGTTAATGTATCGTTCATTCTCCAGTTTTCAAGAAGTTGACACGTATACTTTGGTTGTACTTCGTCATCCCTGTGTCGAAGATATGTGAATATGGATTCATGCAATCCCGGTAATCCATCTTCAGGGTCAGGATAATCTCCGGATATTATTGGTGGTAACTGCAGGTCATCACCGGCCAAAACCAACCGATTTCCACAACCCAAAATCGACATTCCAACTGCCAGTTCACCGAATTTCATCTGTGATGCTTCATCGACAATGAGTATATCAAATAGACCTATATTCCGTTTGATCTTGTTGAAACCATAAACCGTGCTGCCCATTACCAAATATGGTTGTTCTTCAAGTTCTTCAATTTTATATTCATTTATACTTTTGAGTTTTTCATAACCGACTTCTGTTCTCGTCTCTCCGATCTTGTAGATCTGCAAGTCATGTTCTAAATTCTCTTCATTTGAAAACTCCTGTATCTTGATCAGGATATTCTCCACCGCTGCATGTGTGAATGCAGTAACCCCGATCCGCACTTGAATCCCTTGATCTCTTTTTGCCTTCACGAAACATAAAACCGATTTGGCTAACAGATGTGTCTTTCCAGTCCCGGGTGGACCCCAGATAAGGGTTAACCTATTGTTAATAATGTGCTCAAATGCATGCTTTTGACTGTCTGTAAATGATGCGTTCTGTGCATATACCATGGCATTTGCGCGAACAGTCTCGTTCTCATTAATTCTTCTTGTAAAACGGTTTGGATTACGTAAAAGTTGGATGAAATCATTTTCATCTTGTTTATTAATTTCTTTGAGTCGTCCCAATACATGCCTGGATGTAAAATCAGTATATCTTGGATGGATGATCGCTATATCTTCGGTTTTAAAAGGTTCTTCCTTATCACCGTATTCGATCTCCATATAGAGCAGTTTCACTTTTCCATCTTTTGGATCAATTTTCTTGTCATAGACTCTTGCAAACGAGATATCTTTTTTTGTAGTTGGTGCGAAAGTTCCCCTAAATTGGTAATCATCAAAAGCGATCTGTGCTTTTTCCCCTTCTTTTCCTAATGGTGCGAGTATACTCAAAAATGTTTCATTTTGTTCAAATAAACTTGAATCGATAGGGTTCACCAGTTTCCATATATCCATTCCAATATATTCCAGTGGTATGCTAATTCCTTCCCTGACTCTTTCTTTCCACGACATGCTACGTTTTTTGCGAATTGCCAGCGCTGATGTGAACGATTCATATTGTGTTATGAAATCCAGTTTAGATAATTCCGGATACTTGAAATCGGTTGAATCATAAAATTTGAATTTTGGTGGCCAGTTGACCAGTAGATGACGGGCTTTGGCACGGATGCCACTAAGGACACTGCTAGAGGCGACCAGTCGTCTTGAAAGTTCACTTCCAACCCATTCAACAGCTTCGGGTTTGTTACCACTCCACGCCATTGCAATGGCGTCATATTTCAATGTATTACTATGTTCGAACCAAAACAGATCAGAAGGTTTTAATTCATAATCAAAATCCGGTGCCGGAAATGCTTTCAAGACTTCAGGAAGACGGGTCACAAATGGTATCGGCAACCCTGCGATCATGTTAATTTCCTGTGTCAATACAACCAAAGGATACGATATTCTATCGGATGGATGGAGTTCCATTTCAGACAGACCTGTATTGTGAAAATGGAACATTAGTTTTAAGGAAACGAATGCAAGTTTTGGATCTTTTACCGATTCATTAAGTAATTTATTGAACAGTATCTGTTCATAAGTATCAAATACATACGCTTGAAGTGATTTCTGCTCTCTCCACTCCTTATTCTGATTGTAATCATGAACGATTTTCAATTCGTTGAAGAGGTCATTTAGGAATTTGAATTGTATATCTAAACACTCTTCCGGACTTTTTGCGACATGCATCACTTCATGGGATGTATCACCGAAGATGTCTTTTCCTTTGAATCTTCGAAACCCTGCAGCATAAACCTGCCCGGATATTGGATCAGATTGGAGTGTCATGAAAATACTCACATTTTCATTGATTGGTAGTGCCAATGAAATACCGCCATGCAGTACCACATCTCCTGTATTCAGAGCATTGATCGTATTGCGTAATCGATCCCCTCTATTTCGAAGAGATCCACAATTATCCAACAATTCATCTGCATTTTGATTGTTTTGTAGAAAACTCTCAAGATCCGACAATGTGTTGACAGAATCTTCTTCCACCCACGCAGCATCCCGTAAATATTGTCTTCCTCCAACCGATAGATCCGGTATAAGGGACACAGATCTCGTATCGTGTGATTCCGATTTACATATCTGGTAATATTCACATTGTTCGCATTTGTTGTACAGATGCCAGGAAACATCTTCAATCGGAGTTGTCAGGATATTTGGAAGGCGGTTTCTAAGGAAATCTTCAACAACTTTTATATTAAAACTTAGATCGAACAGTTCAGGTTCATCCTGTTCGTATAGCCAGGTGACATGCCCCCGTCTACAAGATGGCGGCCTCCTGCTTCATTGACGTTCCAACGAACATCTCCACAGGCGTTAATTCGGGCATGTCCTGCCCCTACTCGTTTAAGAATATTGATCGCAGCATTAACATCCCTGTCCATTTCTAATCCACAGTAAGGACACTTGTGTATACGTACTGAAAGAGATTTTGGAACTTTTTTACCACAACTGCTACAATTTTGAGTTGTATTCTTTGGATCAACCAATTCCACTACTTTACAAGCGTACTCTGCTTTGTGTTTCGTAAATTGAATTAATTGATACCATCCTGCATCAGATATACTCTTTGCAAGACGATGATTTTTTACCATATTTTGAATTTGAAGTTTTTCAAAAACAATCAGATCGTATGCATTGACAAGTTTTCGACTTACCTTGTGTGCAAAATCCTGCCTCTGATTCCTGATATTACGATGAAGTTTAGCAACCTTTATCCGTTGCTTGTTCCTGTTATTAGATCCTTTGATTTTCCGGCTTAACGATCTCTGTGCTCGGACCATTTTCTCTTCTGATTGTCGAAGATACTGCGGTGGTGCTACCTGCTCACCATCACTCAATGTGATCAATGATTTAAGACCAACATCAATACCTATGGATTTACCCGTCATTTCAGTACATGAAGTGTTATTCATCTCTACTGAGAATGACACATACCATTGATCAACATCTCGCTTGATAGTACAGGTTTTTATCTTACCTTCAATCTCTCTATGTTGGATCAGTTTGATATCACCTATCTTTGAGAGGTTCAACTTACCTTCATCAGTGATTGAAAATCCCTTCTGTGGATATGTAAATGAATCGTACCGATTTCTTCCCTGAAAACGTGGATATCCATATCCATTGAAAAAGTTCTTGAACGATTTATCAAGCCTTCTTAATACGTTTTGAAGTACCTGAGCATAGACTAATTTCTGCTCATTTGTTTTGGATACTGTTAGATCTCTCGCTTGGTCATAATAATCAATCCATTCAGGTTTACCGAATGGAAATAGTTGAAGATAAGAATACAGTTTATTCATTTCAGCCTGATGTTTTCTTTCGGCTAATGAGGAATTGTACAACCATCTGCAGGTGTTCAGTGTACCAATTAGTTTAACTTCCTGTTTTTTGGAAGGATATATCCTGAACTTGTATGTTTTGATCATGTACTCTCAGCCACCTATGTTTTGTCAAATATTAATAGGACTTATTCCTACATATATCAAAGCCAAGCGGGGTGAAAGTAATACTTAAAATACATCTTATAGTTATTTGGACAGGTACTACAATTCTGTGCGGGGCTTGGCACATCCTCGTATTTCTAATACGAGGTCTTGCTAGCGCCTCTGCGCCCCAATGGGATAACAGGTTGTGAATCTACACAATTGTGGAGAGAGATCGAATTTGGTGGGGAAATCATCCGATACAATCAAAGCAGGCTGAAAAATCCCCTCTCCCAATTTCAATTCGGGATAGATTTCCAATGTTTTTTCAAACTTGAATTTCCTTTCGTGTATGGGTCCGGTTTCATCGGAGATTCTAACCTTGTCTTTCAAATATGTGCGTACTACCTCCTCTTCCCATTTGATCCCTGCCTGCAGGAGAGCTTTTGAGATTGGGTTTTGGTCAGGATTGATGGTAGGCACCCCTTCGATTTGCTTATCCTTTTTTGGGGTCGCATGGTATCGAAGATAGCGCTCACAGTCGTGGTAAAAGAACCTTGCAATTGTTGAAGGACTTAGATTGTATCGTGGCATGAGGGTTGTAAAAAACGTATCACAACATGTGTTTGAGTTTGACAATATCGTTTAGGCGAGTTTCGTTTTCAATTTGGATCTGGCTCTCTATCTTTTTGATTATGTCTTCCAATGTGACGATGAGCCGGTATATTTTTGTAGGTCTGCCTTTGCCATTTGATTTTTTCACATTACGAACTTCGATCCATTCGTTTTCAAGCAGATCTCGCATAGCAATGCTAATCTCGGGTTGTCGTAGACCGCTAATCGATTCAATTTCTCTGGATGTGAACTCTTGCCCGTTTGTCAGGCATACGATAGATGTTGCA
>JAUSPM010000078.1 GCA_030655675.1 Methanosarcinaceae archaeon
AGATATGTTCAAGCCCGCTTCCTCCGATCGGTTTGAATGCGCCTGAACCGATGTCAGTGTAAACCTGGTTGGTAATTACCACGATCATGTTATGTTTGCGCGCAAGACTGTGCAGCAAGCCGATCTGGTTGGAAAGTTCGCGGCGGGTCCTGATGCTTGAATCCTCGTCGCCCAGTTCAAACCTGTAGTATGCGGTCGCAGAGTCCACTATAACTAAACCGATGTTCTCGCCGGCAAGTTTTTCGATCTCTTTTACGGCAGCATATTGTTCTTCAAAATTATGGGGTTCAAAAATAAGAATTTGCTGTGCTATCTCTTTTGCATTCTCACCTGCGATCTGTCTGAACCTGTCAGGTGAGACGCTTTCAGTATCTATAAAAATAACCTTTTTGCCACGTTTCACACATTCAACGGCAAGTTGAATGCAAATGTTCGTTTTTCCGCTGCCGGCTTCTCCAAATATCTGGGTTACAACTCCTGTTTCGAATCCGCCTCCAAGGAGTTCATCAAGCGGCTGGCATCCGGATGGTAGTTGTGCGTTTATCTTGTACACCTCTTGTTTTGGAGTTATCTGTTATAATGAAGATTAAGATATACATCTTTTGGCAATTTTTATATGTTACCATATATGGTAATAATCGTGTGGATTGCATGTGCGTTTGTTACCATATATGATTATACATAGAAAAATATGTTATACAAACGTGGAATTGAAAAGCCTTATTAACTCTAATTACGTAGTATAATTTACAATCAGAGGATTATATTCACATTATAATTAATGGCGACTGGGTACGTTTTTATCAGACCGTGTCCACTCGCCCCTCCTTTTGTGGTTTATTATTTTAAAAAAAATTATTTAACTTAAAAGGTGCGAATCATGTCTGGAATCATAGTATACACAACCCAAACTTGCCCGAAATGCGAGTTGCTGAAAAATGTATTGAAATCAAATAATGTATCTTTTGATGTGGCTGATATGTCCACTGCAGAGTCATTGACAGAATTGCGGGTAAATGGTGTATTTACGGTAACAGCGCCTGTTTTACAGATCGGTGATAACTTTTTGGAGTATGAGGCTCTTTTCAATGGAGCTGAAGTGAATCTTGACGCACTGAGTGATATCTTATAGTATTTTACAATTATAAAAAAAAGGAGCCGGGTAATATGAGCAAAGGGGACAATGATCCATTCACAGAGCACCATGCTGTGCAAAAAACACTTGACGGACAATCGATCTCGACCATGCCCAAGGTGCGCACAACAGATGGCCACATGGTCGACTGGGATAAGAATGTAGTTGTGGAACAACTTGTAAAGGAAACCGTACTCAGTGAGCAGTTCTACAACAAGCCGGCAATTACACGAGAATATGCCAGGGAAATTGCAAAAGAAACAGAAAAACGAATTCGAGGCATGGACTTAAAGTTCCTGTCAGGTCCACTGGTTCGTGAGATCGTTAACATAGTACTTCTTGAGCGCGGGCATGTCGAATGGCGTAATATCTCAACGCGTGTTGGTACTCCTGTTTATGATGCATACAGGATAGATATAGGCACAGGATTTGAAGCAAAGGATAATGCCAACCTGCAGGAGAATGCAGAAACATCCCACAAGAAGAAAGCGGATAAGATCTCCAAAGAACAGTACTTGCTTCTGTTGCCTCCAAAACTTGCTGACCTTCACCTCAATGGTGATATTCATATTCACGACCTTGAGTATCTCGGAACCCGCGCGTTCTGCCAGGACTGGGATCTTAGGTATTTCTTCTACTACGGACTCATGCCTGACGGTTCAGGCACAAAAGCAAGTGTAGCAGGCCCTGCAATGAAGGCAGAAGTTGCTATCCTGCATGCGGTAAAGGCACTTGGAAGCGCGCAGACCAACTTTGCGGGCGGACAGGGGTTCTATAATTTCCTTACGTTTATGGCTCCATACTTTGAGGGGATGGAGTATCCCGAGATCGAACAGCTCATGCAGATGTTCGTCTACGAGATGACTCAGATGATGGTTGCTAGAGGTGGTCAGCTTGTTTTCTCTTCAGTACAATTGTCTCCAGGTGTTCCAAAACTCTGGAAAGACAAGCCTGTTGTTTACAAGGGGCGTGTATGGAATGGAGAACAAGCTGAACTCCGAACCTATGATAATTTTGAGCGCGAGGTGAGACTCGGGTTCAAGGCCATCATGAATGTTATGATGAAGGGTGATTACTGGGGTAAACCATTCAATTTCCCGAAACCTGAGATCTCTATCGAGCCTGACTTTATGCAGGAAGATGAGAATTTCAACCGTGCAAATCCTGAACTTCCTACTTATGATGAACTCTATACACTGTCATTCGATCTTGCTGCAAAATACGGTACACCGTATTTCGATAACCAATTGCCGGCATACAGGAGCGCAGGCGAAGGTATCTCATGTTACCAGTGCTGTGCATACCAGTTCTCTGCAACTGCTGAAGATGATTCACATTTCGATGATAAGTTATATTTCAAGGATGGGATGCACTTCTCTATGGGTTCATGGCAGGTTGTTTCACTTAATTGCCCAAGGGCTGCATATAGGGCAAAAGGGGACGACCAGAAGCTGTTCGCAGAACTTAAACACATGATGGACCAGAGTATTGATGTGTTCAAGACCAAGCGTTACTGGATGGAGAATATCATAAAAAGCGGCAGGATGCCGTTTGCGACCCAGCAGCCAAAGGATCCCATCACAGGTAAGCGCGGTGCGATTGCTGTGGATCTGGAAGCTCTTGTTTATACAATTGGTATTATTGGTCTCAACGAGCTTGTACAGCACCACACAGGTGCGCAGATGCATGAATCCAAGGATTCATTCAAACTCGCGGTTCGTGCAATGACCGAAATGGAAATGTATGCGCGGGAATTGGGGCAGAAGTATAGTATTGAGATTGCTCTTGCAAGGACCCCTGCTGAAACAACATGCCAGAGATTTGCAGTGTCTGATCTTCTGCATGATGAATTTGCTGAGTTTGCTGGAAATGTTGTCAAGGGTGATATTGAGGGTGCAAGAAAGCTGGTAAAGGAAACTCGTGATCTTCCGGTCTATTATACCAATGGAACTCATGCACCGCCCGGGGCAAATATCTCTATCGTTGATAGGATCAATATTGAGCAGACCTTCTTCCCGATCGTGGATGGTGGGAATATCCTCCATATCTGGATGGGCGAAGGACACCCTGATTCAAAGGGTTTGAAGGAATTTGCGATGAACCTTGCAAGGAATACACAAGTAGGATACTTTGCGTTCACGAAGGATATGACTGTGTGTATGAACGATTTCCATGTCGAGTCAGGACTTAAAGAGGAATGTTCAAATTGCGGTTCCGATAATATCGAGCACCTTTCAAGAGTCACAGGTTATATTCAGGCTGTGGATGGCTGGAATGCCGGAAAAAAACAGGAACTTAAAGACCGCATGCGATATAATGCGGCTGACATGACGTGATGTGAATAATTATTTCAAGGGATTGGATGAAAGTAAATTATGGACTGACCATCCCGATCTCAACTGTTGATTGGCACGGTAGGGTGTCAATCTCTATTTTTTTCAGGGCTTGCCCTTTCAGGTGTCCGTATTGTCACAATTATAAATATCTGTCCGATCCTGATATTATTGATACGGCAGAGATCGAGAAGGATATTATTAAGTCAAAACCTTTTGTGAGCAGTGTCCTGTTCTCGGGAGGTGAGCCACTTATGCAAATAGGTGCACTGAAACATCTTGCTGCGTTCGCTAAAAAGAATGGGGTGCTTGTCGGCATCCATACCAATGGTTTTTATCCCGATCGTGCGGCTGAACTGATTGCGGAAGGTTTGGTTGATAAGTTCTTTATTGATGTGAAAGCCTCACCGGATGATGTGGAGCTGTATGGCAAAGTCGTGGGTTATGGCGAGTATGAGGGAGTAGTTGGTACGCCGGAAGAGATTGTGGATCGTGTGACGAGAACGGTTGATATTGTTGCTGCGAGTGATGTTGAACTTGAGATAAGGACTACTGTGATACGTGGGCTTATTGGCAATGCCGATGAAGTTTCAATGATCGCCAAATGGGTTGCCGAACATGTCACCGATAAGGATATTCCTTATGTTATCCAGCAAGGTCTTCCTATAAATGCAATGCGTGAAAGCCTGCGCGAAACCTTGCCTTTTGACAGGGATGAGATTTTGGAACTTGCAGGGCATGCGCATGAATTTTGGGATAATATCTGGATCCGTGTGAAGGATTACGGTAATGAGAAGGTTAAGTTCGAATAGATTCGAAGCTTAGAAATGTCTTTTATATGTTCGTTGAGTAGCATTAATTACAGTAATTTACGTAATTAATTAAATACTATTTAATGGAGAGTGCTGATATGAGGCGAACATATAGTGTATTTGTTTTGATCTTTTTAGTGTTTGGAATACTGGCATCCGGCTGTGTGAGTCAGGAAACAGGTGTGAGGACACAGTCTACCGGGTATAATGATGTTGCAGATGAATATTCTTTGGCAGATAGCAAAAGTGCATATCCTGCAGAAGCCGGTTTTTCGGATAATTCATACGATGAAGCAGTTGAAGAGTCGATCGAGAGAAAGGTGATATCAACTGCGGATCTGGCTATTAAGGTTGATGATTCTGCAGCTGCGATAGATGAGATCATAAAAATTACAGAGGCAGCAGGCGGTTTTGTTTCAAGTTCATCGGTGTATGATAGTTACTATGAGGGTGACCAAAAGGAAGGCTATGCCACAGTAAGAGTGCCGAAGGATGGTTTCACTTCGGTTATAGGTGATATCGAGACGCTTGGTGAGGTTACATCGAAGACCATAAGCGGCAGGGATGTTACAGAGGAGTATATTGATCTTAGTGCCCGGCTTGGAAATCTTGAACGACAGGAAGAACGTCTTGTGGAGATCCTGGCCATGGCGACAACTGTGGAGGAAGTCCTGGATGTTGAGAGGGAACTTGGGCGCATTCGTGGTGAGATCGAGAGTCTGACTGGCAGGTTGAAGTATCTGAATGATAAAGTTGATCTTTCAACGATCACTGTGCGTGTGAGTGAACCAAGACCAATTACTCAGTCATGGGGTATTCGGGATGCATTATCGGAATCTGTAGCAGGTTTCATTTCCAGTGTGGCTGCACTGATCGTGTTTGTAGGATATGCACTTCCAATTGTGATATTCTTGATCGTGATAGTTGGCGGAATTTTATTCATTAGGAATAGGATCCGTGGATAACCATATATGGTTTTTAAGGGAATGTGTTCATGATCGATGATGAAGATACGTTGAATAAATGAGATTGTTCGATCTTAAACTAAAACAATGCGACCGCCCGCGGGCGGCACGTTCCATACATACTAAATTGAATAATCGAAATCGTTAGCAAACAGTGTACGAGAAAATCCTCGCTATGCTCGGATTTACTCGAACTATATGTTTATAAAACATATACTATTAAAAATTGTGGAATGCACTAAAAGCAATTGAAAATTCGATGTGTATATAGGGTAACGCCGCGCATGCGCGGATTGTAGAATCGTTTTTATCATGCACTCATTAAACACTCTGTA
>JAUSPM010000079.1 GCA_030655675.1 Methanosarcinaceae archaeon
CATTCGTGGTTACAGAGCATTTTATTTTCACCTTTTTATCAATATCTGATCGTATCCTTGTTTCGCATGTTAATCAACTTTTCTAAATGTGCAGACCCTGCCCGAATGTTTTCTTCCACCTGTTCAATCGCACGCGAATCCGGCGCCTCTTTGAGAAGGAAATGTAACCTCTCCAACCGCACTTCCCAGTCAGAGATCTTGACATCTATATACGAAATTTCTTCCACACGACCAACTCCAATATTACGCCGACCGGTAAGAAGATGCGATGCCTGCAATTCCACCACTATATGCTTTCCTGACAATTTTAGTATTGCAAAAAGCATTCGTGCAACGTCTGGGTTGGTCTGAAACCATCTGGACAGTGCCACATATTGGACACTTTTGTTGGGATTCGACGGTTGTGGGGTTTTCTGACCCAACCATACCGAAAACACTATGTAAAATTGTTTCACGCATTGATTATCACCAAAGGATTGTATGGTGATTTTTTGTGTTTCGAATAGTTATTTTGAAAAAAAGAAGTTGGATTGAAAAACCCAACTTTTACGCTGTGACTTGACCCTGATTCGTTGCAGATTCAAATTCAGTAGAGAGTTGAACAAGACCCTGACGATAAAGACACAACCCCTTCCTGCTCAATGCCCTGAGTTGAGTATCAACATCATCATTTGAGACACCAAGATGCTTGGCAATACTCGGAACTCCGACCAGTTTACCATTACCCAATTTGGGGATTGATTCGAGCACGGCGGATTGGAGATTTGTGAGTCCGTTTGCATCAAGTTCTTCCGATTGAGATTTGGATCCAGCCTCATTTTGAGATTCTGCCGGAGCAGGGGAAGTGGGAGAAGAGGATGGGGAGAGCGCACTCTCCACTTTCTTAACCATTTCGGTATATTTCTCAACAATCGACTCGTCCAGGTTGGGATTTGCAAGCCGTTCCCGGGTGAGTGCCAACGTTTCTTCAACCCAATGGTTGCGGGTTTCTTCGTCGATGACGGTTATAGATTCAGGTCTTACGGACGTAATGACATCAGTTGAATTCTCGGGTTTGTATGTATTCAGTTTGCCTACAATAGCGACAAATGCAGGCACTTCCATTTCATGAAGAGCGGACAATGCTTCGGGTTGATACTGGCCTACATTGATTCGGAATGAACCTGTTGGATCTGACACACGACCATAGTAGAATGGCGTTTCATCACCCCGGTTTTCGACCTCATACAATGCTCCACAAATGAGAACTCTGCCTGCGTTGCCGCCTGTTGGTACTATTCCGAATTTTGTATCAAACATGGAACCTTCACGCTTAACACTGCCAATTTCGGATACGTCCTGAAGTTCTTCTGCAAACATTCTGACCGCTACTTCTCTGGAGTAGGTTTTTGATTTCTCTTCATTCTTATTTTGACTCTGATTCTGATTCTCTGACATTGTTATTACCTCTCTAACATTATTTTAATTTTAATTCGCTAACCTGTCTGGTGTTTTTTTCAGGCATGGGCGGGGTTAACCGCCGTACCTGTCACTGATTCGATAGAACAAACATTCTGGAAACGACCGATCGGGGATACTTCAACTTTGTAGTACCTGCCAATGATCATCTGCTTGATCCGGTCAGAAATAACACCCGCATCAAGTGCATCCGCTGCAAGGACTATTGCGTCGTCAAGTGATATGCCTGTGAGTTGTTCTGTTATTTCACGATTCAGCAGGAGAGTGTTTGTCACTTTGCCGTCATCGAGAACGGCTTTGATCCGAAGATCGTATACACCGTCTACCCGACCATGTTGATTGCAGGCACCCTTCGAGAGCATCCGCTTGCATTGCGGACAACGCTTGATCAGACCACTGCCATTTTGAATATCTACGATCGCACCTTCGATTATGGTGGTATAATCGTGAATTTCCATATCAGTATCAAGTGGAGTGATTTTACTTGCTTTGTTGACACTCAACTGCGGTCGTTCATTAAAGATACCTGTGACCACGTTCTCAAAAAAATAACATTTGCCTTCTTCAAGTGTTGGTACATTTGCCCGACTGCCGATTATGAAACTGACTGTTCCCGTCTCATCACCAACAACACCCGTCTGCTTCACACTTGCATGAGTATTTTCGAACAGCCTGCTGACCTTAACGGGAACAGAGACCCACTGGCCTGAAGGCATTTCAAGCACTTCTTTGACATTGACATCCGTTGTTGCCTGAGCCTTGAGTTCAATGCCATGATCTTTTGCAAGCATTTTACTGACAGTGAATACGGCTTCCTTTTGTGGAACGTGATATTCGGTTACCAACTGTTCTAACTTAGTTGATACTTCGGAAGGATCGACATCTACACCAAGGTCTTTGAACCTCTTTACGATTTTGTTTACTTCTTCTGACATTGTTACAAACCTCTTAATGTTTTAATTCGATAATTTGTATGGATTTTTTTTCTTTTTGAATTGGAAAAGGTGAGGAATGTGGGTTGGGGTATAAGGTATAAGGTATACCTTTTAATTTCCAATTACTAAACGTGAAATTACCAGAAATTGAAAAAAAAGGGGAAGAGGAGAGAGTATCCCTTATCTTCCCAATTTAATATTGCCTCTACAGACAGATATCGCTTGCATGACACCCATAACAAATTACGGGATGTGCATACTGTTTTCCTGTAACACGATCCTTTGCACAAAAGTTTTCATCCTTTGGCAAATGGAACCATTTCAGAAACAGTAAACATGTTTCACGCATCTGCATTTCGATACCTTTGAGTGATTTTTCACTCAATTCAACCCCACGAGCCTGCTGTTTTATAATTACGGCTTCCTGACATCGACGAACCACATCTTCAATCCGTATATGTGGCTTATGGAGGATATTGATGATGAACTGATCAAGTTCACTCTTACCAGAACACGTTTTCGCGTTCGATAAATATCCAACCGTATTGATATCTTTCATAATACCTTGATTTCGATTCCTGGTGGTTTCAAAATCTATACCTTTGAAAGATACTTCATCGATATACATGCCTGCAGCAATTGAATTTTCAAACCTCATAGCGATCAGATCCAACAAGTTAGATCTGAACATCTTCTTACAATTTGACACAATACGCGCCAGATCGGAAAGACGTTTTTCGCCATCCTCGTAGAAGACATTACCGTTTAAAGTTAATTTCTTTTCTACGGATGCGCGTGGCGACCAGATAATATCACCCAAAGCCCTCATTTTAGTGCAAAGATTGCACCGGGTGGACTTTTTGCGCAGTTCCGGATAATGTCGTGCAATCCATTCACCACAAATATGAAATTTGTAGGAATTTGTGGCAACACTTTTCAATTCATTGATCCTGTCGTTGACAAGTTCATCGGGAAGATTGGATTGTTTGAGTTTTTCCAAAGAGTAGAAAATATTCATTTCCTTTTCCTTGAAATCAAATAACCCATTCAGATCTTCAAATGAACAAAACTTGATTGTGGCTGATCTTTCCCAATCCTGTTGCTTTGCCGTTTGGTCAGGTTCAAGGTTGAACATATCGTCCCGAACACCGGTAGATGATAATTTCCGACATCCCAACTTTTCAGTACATGCGCATTCACGCTGTGCAGTGAAAAGTGGATATTCCTCAAATCGTGAAGATTCCGGAACTTCGGACATCGGACAACCACCCTGAAGTATGAACATTCGCTCATAGTCGCTTAGATTATCGTTTGCAATACCTCGCTCTCGCAAGAGCGTAAAAATGTTTTCTATTGGTCTCATAATTATCTCCTTTGTAGGAGAGACCGTTGTCTACTACCATAATGGATAGCAAACAACGATTTCTCGCTTTGATGCTATCCACGAATAGTAGATTGAAACAGTATTAGATAGCCTTGAACATATATTTTTCGATTATTTCGTTTGGTACTTTTTTTATGAAAAAAAAAAGATTAGGAGATTACGGGGATAGAGACCAATCCACCCCGAATCTAATTCCTTGAGGGAATTAATTGGAGATTTATCGTTTACGTACAAAAACATTCCGATTAACGTTTATCCCATTGGGGTGCAGGGGCGCTAGCAAGCCCCGCACAAATTGTAGTACCTCTCCAAAAATATTGTTGAATACTCTATAAGACGTATTTCATATATTACTTTCACCCCGCTTGGCTCTGATATATGTAGTAATAAGTCCTATTATTATCTGAGTAAAATAGGTGGCTGAGAGTACATGATCAAAACATACAAGTTCAGGATATATCCTTCCAAACAACAGGAAGTAAAACTGATCAGTACACTGAACACCTGTCGATGGTTGTACAATTCATCATTGTCCGAAAGGAAACACCAGGCTGAAATGAATAGATTGTATTCCTATCTTCAACTTTTTTCATTCGGTAAACCTGAATGGATCAATTATTATGATCAATCACGAAATTTAACATTATATAAGACAGATGAACAGAAACAAATCTATTCCCAAGTAATCCGAGACGTGTTGAAAAGGCTTGATAGATCGTTTAAGAATTTCTTTAATGGATATGGATATCCACGGTTTCAGGGAAGAAATCGATATGATTCATTTACTTATCCGCAATCTGGGTTTTCAATCACGGATGAAGGTAAATTGAAACTATCTAAGATCGGTGAGATCAAACTAATTCAACATCGAGAGATTGAGGGGAAAATCAAGACATGTACGATCAAGCGTGATGTTGATCAATGGTATGTATCATTCGCAGTAGAGATGGATACAATTTCATGTATTGAAATGACCGGTAAATCCATCGGTGTTGATGTTGGTCTTAAATCATTAATTACATTAAGTAACGGTCAACAGATTGAACCACCACAATTTTTAAGGCAATCTGGAAATAAACTGGCTAAGCAACAAAGGAGCCTAAGCCGGAAAAAGAAAGGATCGAATAACAGGGACAAACAAAGGATAAAAGTTGGCAAACTTCATCGTACGATTAGAAATCAGAGACTGGATTTTGCACATAAGGTAAGTCGAGAACTTGTCAATGTATATGATCTAATTGTTTTTGAGAAACTTCAAATTCAAAACATGGTCAAGAATCATCATCTTGCTAAGAGTATCTCTGATGCAGGATGGGATCAATTAATTCAATTAACGAAACACAAAGCAGAGTACGCTTGTAAAGTAGTGAAATTGGTTGATCCAAAGAATACAACTCAAAATTGTAGCAGTTGCGGTATTAAAGTTCCCAAATCTCTTTCAGTACGCACACACAAGTGTCCTTACTGTGGATTGGAATTGGACCGAGACGTTAATGCTGCAATCAACATCTTAAATCTAAGCACCGTAGGAACTACGGGTAGAGCTTGTGGACTCACTAACGTTGGTTGGGAGAATGAAGCAGGAAGCCACTTCCTTACCACATAGTGGTAAGCAGGGTAGTTCATTAACTATAATATGGCACTTTTTATGGGAAACATCAATATTATTTTTAAACAGTATTTTGCGATATATTAGCCTATTTGCATTTTTATAAACCGATTAATATAATACATATTTACCAGTAAATTTATAACCGTGTATAACAAATTAGGGTTCGGTTAAAGTAACCAAATTATGACTCCCGCAAAAGTGGATGTGAACCATTCAATAACCGATTCGCTGGTAACTCAACCGGTCACACACTCAAACGAGGACGAGTTTATGCAAAGGCTTGTAGGTAGGTCGGCTTTAGACCTTCTAACTGAGGGTTTATCGCCTGCTAAACAAAAGTCGTTACAGACCACACGCCGACTCATGCGAATCGAGTCTGCACAATGAGTGGGAAGGGATCTTAATCAATCCCTTCCTCTCATCTATTAAATTTTACAAATTTTCTCATGTCAACCGATACAAATATTAGAGTAATGGGTCCAAACGAGCAATATGCCCGATGGGATAATTCGAAGATCACTTTTAGTCGTAGAGAAATGAAAAACAATGATGCAAATCAATACGTGGGAAGTATTACACGAAAACTTATGGCTGTGCCACATACACTGGATTTCCTCAAAATAATCCCTGCTGAACCTGTGCTCCCGATAATAGGTAAAAATATGTTATTGGATAATGGAACTCGGATCGATCTCACTACACAGCAGCGTGAAAAGATAAGATTGGCACTTATCAACGCGCGTATCCTTAACTGGAAATGGATGGATTTTCAAAAATATGATGGTAAGGTCCGGCAATCCACACCGTATTTTCTCAATATGCTTGGGAAATACTATTACACAAGGATGTTTAAAAAAAGCCCGGATTCCATGACTAAAAGCTATTACAGAAACCATGTGATAAAAAACCGGGTGATGTCAGTCAGGCACATACAATTGATAACCGAATATTATGAAAAATATGGACACGATGTAAAACTTGGACAATATCCATTCGATATTATCGTGGATAATAAACACGGGTTTGTACTTCCGGAACAGCATGAGAACAGTATTGGAATCGAGATGAGATTTTCTGAAGCAATACATCAATGTAATTCCAAAAATATGATACTCTATGTGCCATCGATGTCACCTGAGATCAGAAGGCGTGTGAGTGCAATTATTGCAGGGATACTGTTCCATTCAAATCACATGGAGCATTTTTCATATATCAGTTATCTTGAACCTGAGATATGTGCGGATATTCGTATAAATGACTGGTCGTACTATCTTACAAATTCAAAAGAACGCGGGGCTGCAATGCCGCCAACAGATACACTTCCATTCCCAAAAATCAATGATCTATATTCACAGGATCTTGTTGATACACAGATCAATGATATCAAAACCCCGGAATATATACAAAATACCACATACACTTTCAAAACGCAATACATCAATAACCTGAACAACACTGAGATCGTACCCGGTGTTAAAGTCACGGTAGGTGTGGGGATGATGGGAGATCTGTGGAATGACATGGCAAAGGATTCTGATGTTATTGTTACAGGGATGTGCCGTGATGTTATGCTCAAACCGATTTATAAATATCCGGATGTCCTGGTAGCCAACAGTTTAAGTGAGGGGAAACGGCATTTGGAAATAATGTCAAGGTTTGAAAAACATGGAAGTGAGATCCTGCAACTGCCAATGAATCATGGAAAGGCAATACTGAATAAAAACCGTTTATTGGTACACTCAATGACAACATCAAGTTACATGGGAAATAATCGGGAATCTTATGCGTTGATCGATTTCAATGATCATCCTCAAAAAACTGCTATACACGACGGATTGTTCTGGATGCTTTATCATTTTGGGAATAATAATGAAAAAGAATACATTCGGGAATGGAAGAACATTAAAGAACTATTTGAAAATCGAATCGGATTGTTTGCTCATTTTCATAGTAATCGTGTTTTGGATTGGGTATATTACAAAGAGATTAAAAAAATTGCCGGAAATTTACCCATTACGATATACACCTCTCATCTCGATATGAAAAAGTATGCCAGGATGGCAAATGAGATCAGAATACAAGGAACCAGTCGATTTGCAAATCATCAATGCTACAGTATGGCCAAATGTCCAGTTCTAAAAGAACGAATGTGGCATCCGAGAATTGTTTTTAATAATAATTTTGTTGGAGTGGGAAGTTGGGATTTTTCACAGATTAAAGATCAGAAGGAATTACAGGTTGTAATATATCAAAATTACAGATGAATTGTTCAAATTTTAACAAAAAAGTGATTTATTCAAATAATGTAAAAGACTTCTTCCTTGATGCAAAATATCAAATGTGAGTTTTTCACTGCATTGGCAATATATACACATGTGATTGCCATTGGAATGGATAATTTATATGCACGCGGTTTGAAAATTCAAAAATTTAAATAACAATATTTATATACTATATATGTTTAATAAACATGTGGATATTTTGCTTATTAGTTTTGTAGTGGTATATTTTTAAGTCACTGCTATCCTTTCAATGTGTTACATTGGCAATGGTATGTGTATATATTGCCAATGTAAGATACTACCACATTAAAAAACCCATAAATCTATTCATTGATAGTGTTTTTAACAAAAATATATTAAAAATACAACATTTTTTTTCAGCACTGGATCGTTTAAAATCTGATTAAATGATGATTCGTTTGTTCCATTTGCAATGGTATGTGTATGTTACTGCCAATGGAATATACAAACGATTACAGTCTACTGTTTTTATGTGTTTTTATCGATTTTTGATATTGATTTCTATAATGAAATGTGTATAGATATTTTAATTTAAATAAAGTGAAAAACGCTTTTTTTAAAAAACATTTCTTCAGAATATCAAAAATGCTGGATTCTGCTACATTTGCAATGGTATAGAGAATTCTTGCCATTGAAAGAAATTAATGTTGCATTTGCAATGGTATGTGCAATTCTTGCAAGTGAAAGAAATTGATGTTGCATTTGCAATGGTATAGAGAATTCTTGCCATTGAAAGGAATTGATGTTGCATTTGCAATGGTATAGAGAATTCTTGCAAGTGAAAGAAATTGATGTTGCATTTGCAATGGTATAGAGAATTCTTGCCATTGAAATAAATTGATGTTGCATTAGCAATGGTATAGAGA
>JAUSPM010000085.1 GCA_030655675.1 Methanosarcinaceae archaeon
TTTTCAACAGTGATAACCGGAATATCTGTACTTCCAATATATCTGTTGCTTGGGCTTGTCATCATTACAAGTCAGGGAACACGTACATTTAATATTCCCTCAATTTCATCAATTGGACAGTTCTTTTCCTCAAATCCACAGCTCACTGAGATACTCATTGGTGCAAGCTGGTTCTACATGCTTACACACACGATTGCAGTATTAATTGCATTTTTCTCAAATGAGTTGGTATTGCATGCTTTCAAGATCAAGAAAGAGATCAATAAGGATGATGAGATCATCTACAGTGTGGAGAAAAAAGTAGTAGAACAAAAGATCGAGACAGAAGACCCTTACAAGAACATAATTAAAGAGATGAAAACGTTCAAAAGGGAATTTGGTGCTGGCAAGGTCAACCGCCTTGTAGCGACCCAGACGCTCGGAAAGATCCGAAATGAGATGGAGTTATTGGTTGCAAAATATGATCACGGTTCAAAGGAATCGGCAGAAAAACTGCTGATGGATATTGAAAAAGAGATCGAGTTTGCGTTCAGGTAGTGATAAGAAGTGAAATTGACTACTGAAGATTATATCCACATACTTGAGACTTGTGAGATCAAAGGTCATGATGAGGCGATCCTCAGGATACTTCGTTACATCGAGCTTGGATATCCTGTAATGCTCTATGGTCCCCCCGGAAACGGTAAGACCACGATCGCTGAGCACATACTTTCCTACATAGGCGGAGATGAGTCAAGTTTCCTGAAGATCGAAGCCACAGAGGGTATGAGCGAATACCAGGTAATAGGGGGTTTTCACCCTCTGGCAATGTCTGGAAATGCAGAACTTGCAAAGGAGTTCATGTACAAGGATGGAATTGTGACAAGGGCAATAGAATCAGGTAAGAACCTGCTGATCGATGAATTCACCCGCGCTCCAAGTTCGGCATATTCAGGATTGTTCTTATTACTTTCAAGAGACACGTTACCTCTTGAGTATAAGGAGATAGTTATCAAAAAGCCAGAGGGCTGGGTACTGATATCCACTGCGAATTTTGGTGATGAGGGTACATTCAAGTTGAGTAACGCACTCAAACGACGTTTTGTTCCCATAAATGTAGGATATGTTTCAAGCGCAACTGAAAAGACGGTCATATCCAATATCACACCTGACCTTGACCCGGAAGTTGAGAATGCGATTATCCTTTTTGCAAGTGAGACCCGTTCTCTTTGGAGAAAGGACCGTAGTATCCCACAGGGACTTTCCACAGACGGTGTCATCAAGATGGCGCGGTACTGTGAACTTGCTATGTCGCAGGGGTTTGATGCAAAAAGTGTATTTGTTGATGCGGCATTCCATCAGGGCACTATTATAGCTGACGAAACGGACCCGCATTCTGTCCATCTTGTCCACGAATTAGCACTAAAGATAGCAGAAGATATGTGATATGTCAGATATTATTGCCTCTCTTGATGGACTTGCGTCCATGTGTAATGAATATCCTTCCGATCCGCACAATACAGAACTTTATGGCAAGATCGTATCGACGTGCAGTGAGCTGGCGTATCAATATCTCAGGGTAGATTACTATGTACCTCCAACAGTCGGTCGTATGGTATATCGCAAGTATAGTGATGGAGGAGATATCCATATTAACAGGACGGTGCAGGAGATATGCAGCAAAGGTCGCAGTATGGATGCCATCATATCGAGGCAACGTGTCAAAGATGTCCGGCTAAATAATTTTGCATTTGTGATTGATAGAAGCGATGCGATTACTGCAAAAGGTCTGAGTCGCAAGATCGGCACACATATTGGCATATCAAATAATCCTGAGATACTGGAAAAGATTGCTGCGATATCCATTTTGGAATGTATAAAAAAGACAGCTGATGTCATTGATATTGTCACGTATGGCAATGATGTTAAAGGTCCTTTTAATGAACAGCAGTACACATACAGGGAGATGTTACTGGACGAAGGAAAAGGGGCAAATCGTCTTGATCTTGCACTTGCAAGACTTTTGCAGTTGCAATGGGACCGGCGCCCGGGTGTAAAACATCTTATCATATTGACAAGCGGAATGCCTGAAACAGGACGTATGAACCTGCTTGATGACATCGAAGTTCAGGAATCCGTGTTGCAGTATCTTGATCACATGCAAAAACGAGGAGTACGAATACTCTATCTTCCTGTGATGGTGGATGAGAATTTCGCAAATAAGCGTGTAGGTTCGCACAGTCCTAGAAGTTTTGCGCAAAAAATAACACGTCTTGGTATACCCACAACAGAACTGAGGGATTTGCAAACATTGCCTGATGTGCTCAGGGATGGATTCAAGCAGATGCTCTCATGCAGAATGCATGTATCTTTGTTTGAGTAAGTGTTGCATTTGTATTGCAAATAAAAACTACGAATAAATGTAGATATTTATTTAGAATTATGATGGGGTTCACCAACAAAAAATATTAATTTTGGATGGGAATCCTTAGTCAGGTAAACCCCATTTGAAGCATATCAGACTGTCCGATACACAACAGTATTAAAATACTTAGATGATGTATATATAGTTTTTCATATTGCAATTTATCGCATAGCAATGTCAATTATCAGCACCTCATAACGCATTGATTATTGCATCATTATTTGAGTGCGCATTGTAATCGTATTAAAAAAAACTACGAATAAATGTAGATATTGCAATTTGAAAATTAGAATGGGGTTAACTGACAGGATGGGTATCTAGATCAGTTAACTCCAATTAACTGCTTGTTTTCACTTGCAGTATTGTTGTACATCAGTTCTCCTGACACACAACAATACACATTATTAATCTAAAGTATATATGTTTTATTATACTGTTAGTTTGTATAAAACGAACAACATTCGTGCGATATAATCAATTTTCGAGAGTCTTCAACCCATCGATGATCGCATCATATTTCTTGCATACCCTCTCGATCAGGTCACTGTCAAGGTTCTTATGTGTCGGGACAAGAATTTCCGCATTATTTCCAATTTCAACACCTTCACTCGATGTTTCGTAATCCGGTGCGATCAGCACGCCGTTTGCAGATACACCGATACGTAAGTCATTGACGATCCTTGCGATCATATCAGTTGCAGGCTGAACCCTCTTGCTGATGGAAAGTGCCTT
>JAUSPM010000091.1 GCA_030655675.1 Methanosarcinaceae archaeon
GATAAACCTGATAGCAGAAGCCGTTAAAAGAAAGTACAGATTCAAGGTGGGGTCCTGATGTTCAGCCCGAAGGTAAGTGAAAAGATCGCATTTGCATGCCTCACGATCGCGATAGCCATTGTAGTGGCGTTCGTATTTACGATAATATTCTATATCATCAGCAACGGGATCGGTGCAATTAGCATTGATTTCCTGACACAGGGACCAAAGAACAGGATGACCGAAGGCGGGATATTCCCTGCGATCGTTGGTACCGTGTTCCTGATAATTGGTTCCATGGCAGTGGCACTGCCTCTTGGGATTCTTGCTGCGATCTACCTGAATGAATATGCAGAAGAGGGGCGGATCGTATGGATCATCCAGATGGCAATCAGCAATCTGGCAGGCACCCCGTCGGTTGTGTTCGGGCTGTTCGGGCTGGCTATGTTCGTCAAATATATGGGCTTTGGTGCCTCGATCCTATCCGCATCCCTGACACTGGCACTTGTTGTCCTTCCGGTAATTATCCGTGCAAGTGAAGAGGCAATGGCAACGGTCCCGCCGGGACTTCGTGAAGCATCCCTCGCACTCGGGGTCACCAGATGGCAGACAGTACGCAAGATAGTGCTTCCGATCGCACTGCCGGGTATGGTGACAGGTGCGATCTTAAGTGTGGGTCGAGTTGCAGGAGAAACAGCCCCGATATTGCTTACGGGTGCTGCATACTTTTTACCAAGGCTGCCAGATTCGGTCTCTGATCAGTTCATGGCACTTCCATACCACCTATTCGTACTTGCAACATCAGGCACGAACATTGCTGCAACACGACCGATCCAGTACGGAACAGCCCTTGTGCTGCTCATGATCGTACTTGGAGTGAACTTTGTTGCCGTGATGATACGGCGGCATTATAAAAATAAAATGAGAGGGGGATAATGATAATTTGAGGTACTTATTATGGTGACAAACACTATTGTGACAGACACATTTGCAGAAGGTATTGAGACCGAGATCACAACAATGGTCCTGACCCTGTGGTACGGTGAAAAGCAGGCACTTAAAGATATCTCAATTGATATTCCAAAGAATTCCATTACCGCTTTTATCGGACCTTCCGGGTGCGGTAAGTCTACATTTCTGAGGTGTTTTAACAGAATGAACGACCTGATCAAAACCTGCCGTATTGAAGGGGAAGTGCTGATAGGGGGAGAAAATGTCTATGAAAGCGGAGTGGATGTGGTTGAACTTAGGAAACGGATCGGGATGGTATTCCAAAAACCAAATCCTTTCCCTATGTCGATCTATGAGAACATCGCATACGGTCCGCGCATACATGGTGAAAAAAATAAGGGAAAACTTAACGTAATTGTTGAAGAAACACTTAGGGCTGCGGCTCTATGGGATGAGGTTTCTGACAGGCTCAACTCTCCTGCACTTGATCTTAGCGGAGGTCAGCAGCAGAGATTGTGTATTGCACGAACACTTGCAGTAAAACCTGAGATAATTTTACTTGATGAGCCTTGCAGTGCACTTGACCCGATCTCAACAAGTAAGATCGAAGATCTTTTGATGGATCTGAAAAAGGATTATACGATAATTATCGTTACTCATAATATGCAGCAGGCAGCAAGGGTGTCGGATCATACCGCATATTTCCTGCTGGGAGAGTTATTAGAGTTTGGGGAAACCCGACAGATATTTGAGATGCCGCGCCAGAAGAGCACGGAAGATTATATTACCGGAAGATTTGGGTGATTGCATGGCAAGGGTAAAATATCAAAGAGAACTGGATTCTCTAAAACAAAAAATAGTCACTATGGGAGAAGCCTCACAAAAAGCCATTCTCGATGCTGTAGTGTCATTGCGTGATCTTAATGTTGAACTGGCGGAAAAGACCATTCAAACTGATCCTTTGATCGATAGTTACGAAGCGGATATCGAAAGATATGCAACACGCCTGCTGGCACTCCAGCAACCGCTTGCAAGCGACCTCCGGTTGATCACATCATCGATTAAGATTGCACTCGATCTTGAACGGATGAGTGATCTTGCAGTAGACATCGCCAAAATTGTAGATAAGATCGAAGGTGGACATGTAAAACCCCTGATCAATATACCGATGATGGGAGAGATTGCAGAGAACATGGTAAAAAATGCGATCAAAGCGTTTGTGACATCGGATGTTGAACTGGCAAAAACAACTGCGGCAGAGGATGACAGGGTGGATAAATTGTTCTATTCGACATGGCGTGAGTTAATTGGTATGATGGTCGAAGACCACACGATAATCAATAATGCATCTCATCTGCTGTTTGTGCTGCGATATCTCGAACGCATCGGAGACCATGCCACCAACATCTGCGAAAGCGTTGTGTATATAGTCACTGCTGAGAGGGTTGAACTGAATTAGGGAGTTTGGTTTAATTCAGGTTATCGGCGCGGAATGTCAGCAAGATTTATTCGGTAAACGCCAATGGGAAATAATGGGGTGTATTTAAGCCATATGGTAGTTTCATGCAAAGCATATTTAAATATGTGTAAAACGATTGATATTTGTGGTTTAAATGAAACAGGAAATGCTAGATTTCACGGTCCTTATCGAGCAGGATGAGGATGGAATATATGTGGCTAAAGTGCCTGATATTCCTGGCTGTTATACCCAGGGTAAAACAGTTGAGCAGGCTATGGAGCGCATAAAGGAAGCGATGCAAGTATGTCTCGAGGCAGATACTGAAAAGATTGTTCCTGATACAATACCAATCTTTTCGATTTAATCGTTTTAAAAAGCACAGATGCCGATTGCATCTCTTGGAAAAATCAATATTGATATGCCGATTGCAGGGATTATGGCATAGATATCTGATTGCAAAACGGCGGCGCAGTATTTCATTTGCAAGTGTTTTTCAAGACGCAGATTTACACGGATTTACGCAGATTTCAGGTTGCTGCGGCGTAGATCAAAAATTGGAATTAAAGTTCTACGAGTGGTCACTAAAGGAAAAAATGAACCATATATAGTGATAACCATGTTTTACGATCGAAGATTGAGGGATCAAAAATGAAAATAAAG
>JAUSPM010000092.1 GCA_030655675.1 Methanosarcinaceae archaeon
CAAATAATTTACCAACGCCCAAACCAAGTCCGAGCATGAATATCGACCCTATAAATATAGCTCCGACCTCGCCGGCTTTTCCTAAACCCTCTATCGCATAATCGGGCATTGGTGCTGCCATGACAGGCTCACTCCCTTCCAGTTCTGCAAACGTGTGTTCATCTATGACGCCCTCGGCTGCACTCTCCAATCCATCTGGATCGGACGATGCCAAAAACGGAGCGAACACTGATAATAGGATGGCTACAGCCAATCCCACCAGTATTATAGTTTTGAAGTCGCCACTGCCATTATTATTGTTATTATTATTTCCGCTCATGCCGGCACCGCCTCTTTAGAAAACTGAGACAACAGATCAGGACGTGCCTTTGCAATTGCTGAAACTGCTATTGCCGTAATTGCACCCTCTCCTATCACCCCGATTATTGCATGATATGTTCCCATCATAATAAGTCCGGGTACAAGAGGGAATGTTCCTGCAAGTGTCATTTCAAGTGAACATACGATTGAAGAGATGAACAATCCAAGCCATGCCCCTCCAAATGCGGCAACAGGCATGCTGAGTCTAACTTTCTTGAGTCCGATAAAAGTATAATAACCAACAAAACCGCTGATCACTCCCATGTTCAGTATGTTCGCCCCGAGTGTTGTTACACCGCCATCGGCAAAGCCGAGTGCCTGGACGGATAACACAAGTGTAAGCAGCAATACGCCAGCCCATGGGCTTCCGAGTATGATCGCTGCCAATACGGCACCGACCATGTGACCGCTTGTACCCATTCCTATGGGGAGATTCATTGCCTGTATGGCAAATATGCCGGCAGCAAGTGCTGCAAGCAGTGGTATTTTCATATCATCCATCTCCCGCCTTGCCCATCTAACAGACAATGCGATGAATGGAAGAACTATTATCCAATATACAATTGCTTGATCCAATGGTATGAATGCATCAGGTATGTGCATTTTTATCCTCCTATATTTCAACTTTTGTGTAGCACACAAATATTTTATTTAGTTAACACGTGTTACTAAAGTTTATGTTAGTAACACGCATTTTAGGAAATGTACTTCCATTATAAATACATGTTGGCATGATATTTTGGGACTTAATGTAAAATGACATACAATAATGACAATAATTAATCAATCTCTTGCGTATTATTTTATCGGAATGTATATAAGTGACATATATTAACAATTATTATAATAAGTTAAAATCTATTATTGTCAGATTTACTTAGAATGCATAAAGTTACATCTTAATCTATAAAGAAAAGGAGATTTAAAATGTTAGGAATAGACGACCCCCAGATATGGCTTGCATACATTCTGTGCATTGTAAGTGCAATTGGATGCATCATATATGGCGCTTTGAAATGGAATGAAGGAGAGGAGGATCTATAATGGTAATAAGCACTCCCGTCCTCGGATTGATAATCCTGATCTACCTTTTGGTAATATTTTATCTTGGGTGGTTGGGATACAAGAAAACGAAAGAGATTGACGACTATATGGTTGCCGGCAGAAATATACATCCTTATATTTTAGCAATTTCTTATGGTGCAACATTTATCAGTACATCTGCAATTGTAGGATTTGGTGGCGCAGCCGGAGCGCTTGGTATGGGTCTTTTATGGCTCGCACTAATGAATATCGTTGTAGGTATTTTTATTGCATTTGTTATATTTGGTCCAGCAACAAGGCGTATCGGACTTAGACTAAATGCTATGACCTTCCCTGAACTTTTAGGCAGACGGTTCGAATCGAGATTCATTCAAGGATTCTCAGGTGCGTTGATCGCAATATTCATGCCGCTTTATGCTGGAATTGTGCTTATCGGTGCAGCAAGGTTCATTGAAACCACACTAGGTATCGATTATAATGTTGCAGTTCTAATATTTACAGTGATTATTGCTGCATACGTTATTACAGGTGGTCTGATCGCAGTTATGTACACTGATGCTCTGCAGGGTACACTCATGTTTATAGGTATGACGATCTTGATGGCACTTACCTACATAAAACTTGGTGGAATATCAGCAGCTCATCAGGCACTTACTGACCTGGCTCCAATGGTTCCTGAAGCACTTTCAAAAGGAGGGCATCTGGGATGGACTGCAATGCCTGTTTTCGGCTCACCGATCTGGTGGACCATGGTCTCAACACTTGTTTTGGGTGTGGGAATCGGAGTAATTGCACAACCACAGTTAGCTGTCAGGTTCATGACAGTAAAGAATGACAAAGCATTCAACAGAGCAGTTCTTGTTGGTGGACCATTCATCTTAATGATGACAGGTGTTGCTTTCACGGTCGGTGCACTTTCAAATGCATATTTCTTCAAGACACAAGGTTTGATCTCCGTTGTTGTTGCAAAAGGTAACACAGATCTCATTATACCTGAATTCATAAATGCGGCTATGCCTGACATCTTTGTGGTATTGTTCATGCTCACGCTTTTAGCAGCGGCAATGTCTACATTGAGTTCTCAATTCCATACAATGGGCACTTCAATAGGTCATGACTTTTACCGTGAGTACATCAAAAAAGGCAAGGCCGGGAAAACCGTTGACGTGACAAAGATCGGAATTGCAATAACGATCCTGATCAGTGTTGTACTGGCATATATACTTCCAATAAGTATCATTGCAAGAGCAACTGCGATCTTCTTCGGACTTTGTGCAGCAGCATTCCTACCAATGTATGCGGGAACACTTTTCTGGAAACGAATGACAAGACAGGGTGCGATCGCAAGTATGCTGGTTGGTACTTTTTCCAGCCTGTTCTGGCTTGCATTCGTACACAAATCAGAAGCAGCCCCACTTGGGATCAGTGAAGCAATTTTTGGAAAGGTAACTCTTTTGTCAGGAACGTGGACTGTTGTTGATCCAATACTGGTAGCGACTCCGCTTGCAATAATTGTTGCCATTATTGTGAGTCTTGCAACACAGCCTACTTCAGATGAGCATCTTGAGAAATGCTACGGAAAATAGACAAATATATATTCTCTTTCGTGGGCTGAAAAAGTCCACGACACTTTTCTTTTTTTGTATTTGTTTAGCTGGTATAAAGTTGTGTTGTAGCGTTGCGAATTAATGAGTTGAAAATAAAA
>JAUSPM010000054.1 GCA_030655675.1 Methanosarcinaceae archaeon
TATACTATATTTCAAATCATACATTACGATTAATCCAATTGATTTAAATGATATTCTATGGTAAGTGGTGTGGGAATGTGCCGCCTGTGGCGGTTGTATTGGTTTTAGTTTTAGATAGAACAATCTTATCTATACAAATACGACGATTTAAATGAGGAAAACGAATCTGTTGATGCTATTGTGAAGGGAATGTTGAAGTAGGTCGTTGGGATTGGTACTAAATAATATTACATCTATTAGAAATCAGGAGAGATCAACATAAACGGAAATGTTACGATAGATGGAAAAAAATACTCATTGGAGGTACTTAAACTTGTTTCAGGAAAACAAGATGGTGAAATTAAATTTGAGGACATACCAAAAGAGTTGCAAATTCTGTGTGAGGTCCTCGACGAGCCATATAAACTCCCTTATTTTTTGGAAATATATTACTCGATGAAGATCGGTGATGAGCAAGCGTTCCGTTTTTCGCTTTTGAGGGTACAGGTCGATTCTGATCTGAGGATGCATGAAGATCTTCAAAAACACCAGCAGAGAAGTTATGTGGCAAGAACGATAGAAAAACTTCTATATAGGGATCTGATGCTTGAAGTGGTGGAAGGGGTAGATTTTGATGTTGAATGATAGTTTAGGAATTATTTTGTAATATGTCATATTATCATGACTATGTATATATGTCATAAGTTTGAATTATTAATATGAGATTTGGGGCTCAACTTTAAATAACAAAATTTATAATATGTTTATCAGGTGATGAGAATGACGGATGAATCAACACAACAAAGAGTAGATACGGGTATACCAGGATTGAATGAAATGCTCAATGGCGGATTTTTTAGTGGGACTACAAATGTCGTTTCAGGTGAATCTGGCACTGGTAAAACTATTTTAGGGTCACAGTTCTTGTATGAAGGTGCAAAAAAAGGCGAAAAGACGATGTGCATTATAACATCAGAGGAGTCAAAATCAATTATCAGGGAAATGAAAACATCATTTGGATGGGATTTTAATGAACTGGTGGAAAAAGGATTTCTGACATTTGTTGACATTACAGATCCAAGTCTTCGTCTGCAAAAGAGCGTAGAAATTGCACCATCGGAACTTATCAAGAGCTTTAAAAAGTTGGTTGAAAGCAAGATCGAAGAAATTAAACCGACTCGTATTTTCATTGATTCTATTGAAGCCTTGTTTTTGGCAATCGAATCCAATTATAAATTGAGAACACTGATCGATGATGTGTTTGGTGTGTTCCGAAAACATAATGTAACGTCTGTTATAACAGTGGGCGCGATGTATAATCTTGACACTATGGTTGAGTACGGTGCTGATTCAGTTGTAAAACTTGGTCGAATAAGAACAGGTAACAATCTACAGCGCTCGGTGTATATAATGAAAATGCGCGGATCTGCAACCAGCAACGAAGTGCGTGTCCTGAACATTAGTGATAACGGAATGGCTGTCCTTAAACAGTCCCCATATCTGGAATAAATAGTAACCAGAGCGACATTCGGATAAAGTACGATCTGGAATATCCGGATCGTCACTTTTTTCTTTTATGGATATTTTTTAACTACAATATATACCAATCAGCATCATTAACTGTTGTTTCATTACCAGTGCTGACAACATGTGCCGGATTTCCTGCAGCTGTATTAATAGCATCTGCAAAATCCTGCAGGTAATTTTTCTGGTTCAGGCTACCATATATGAACTTTTTATCCATCCGGACATTTTCTTCTATCGAACTCTTTTTTGGCACGATATCAACATTAATATTCACCAGTTCAACCGCGTTTTCCATAGCAGTCCTGAAATCACCTATGCAGTATGCGATCCTGTGTTTGTAATTGTTACGTGTTTTTTCCAGATAGCGCGCAAGCCGCTCGGTCTCCATTTTTATAAAATCCCGTTTTATTTTCGGAACATCGCACCTGCCAAGCATGAATTTGTAGTTCATGAATGGATATTCGGTATCAAGTTCTCTTGGGGTCACACCGCATGTACCAAAGACAACAATATGCACATCTTCGGGTTTTAAAACACTGAATATTACACTGTCAAAAATGCGATGCGATGGACTTTCATGATATGGTTTTTTCCTGGAACATGGGACAAAGATACATACATCCCTTACAGGAGGTTCGTACTCAGTGAGTACCCACTCATTTGCACGCTTCATATCAGGATGGTAGATCAACTGTTCAGTGTCAAGAGGTTCATCTGAACGTTCATTTACAGGGATTATCAATGTCACGAGATGAGAGAACCAACAAACTATATATATATAACTACCGACATGAATAGTATGGTTTTGCATAAACTGCACAATTTACCGCTGAATACTATTTATCTGCATAATAACAGTACATAAAAACGAGTGATTAACATGGCAAGTTCTATTCCCGAGATGCTAAGAGCAAATATCAGGTGCGATGATGTCGCAAAATGTATACTTGGACTCAAAACACTTGATATGGATTCATACAAAGCGTTACTTGCTCATGGTTCAATGACCGCTGAAAAACTTGGCGAATTGTTGAACAGGGAAAGAAGTACTGCATATCGTTCACTTCAGAATCTCATTTCATGTGGTCTTGTGTACCGCGAAACAAGATCCATCGATGTAGGAGGATATTACTACGAGTATGTGGCTATCGACCCTTGTGAGATGAAGAAAATGATCAAATCAAATATCGATGAATGGCATTCAAAAATGACTGTCCTCGTTGAGAACATCGATGAAGAGATCATGGCAAATTAGATCTATTGTAGTATATATTTTATGTATTTGTATATCCGCGGTAAGAAATTTGCGTAAATGAAATTGTTTGATCGTATTTGTATAGTTGCGGTAAGAAATCTGCGTAAATGAAATTGTTTGATCGTATTTGTGTATCTGATGAAATGTAGGCACATATTTCAAATACCAAAAACCCTATGCAGCAACCCCGCCTCAGGCGGCATGTTCCATATCTACCATCCGTTCGCATTCGCAAAATACGCA
>JAUSPM010000127.1 GCA_030655675.1 Methanosarcinaceae archaeon
TTGTCATTGTCATTGTCATTATCATTATCATTTTCGTAATTATTATCAGTCATCCATCTCACCCCAGCGTATATCATTATACATCGTATCAATATTCAAACCATCAAACTGCTTAATGATCTGCTGCCTCTCACTCAATCGGATCTTTGCAACAGAATCCGCCTTTGACAGCGTTGTCGGGAATCCGCTCACACAAAGGTCGTACAATATCTTTCTCGTGATCATGTTCCTCATCTCTTCGTTCTTTATGATCCCGTATGGCGATTCCACCTTAAAGACAACACCTGTCATAGGCACATAGACCATGAAAAAAGTAAGGGAATAATCCTCTTTGTCAAACTTGTGATTAACTGATCCTGCAACAAGCGGGGATGTGCTGTTCAGCATCTTCTCATAGAACTGGTTGGGTTGCATAAACCAGTTGGTGTAAGTAATGTACCTATTGTTTCCACTTTTCTTCCCCCCACCATTTCCGTCAAGAGAAAGTGCATTCTTGAAGAACTGCGCATCCAGTACCCAGGGGATATCCACCCTGCCGCCCTGTTTTTTTATGGTATCCATGATCTGCATATCTTCGGGATTCTTCACAAATCCAACGATCGGTATCTTGTTCTCAATATGATGGTCCATAATGTCAATGTAATTTTGAAGTATCTTTTTCGCATGAGGGTCATGCCGGATCTGGATCTCATCCGATTCAACGACCATCCAGTACATCAACTGCTTTGGATAGATCGGACCGTCCATAATAAAGAACCCTGTTCTTTCAAGTTCCTTCATTGTCCAGAGGATATGCTCGGATTCTGAAAGATATATCGCAATATTGTGAACCATGCGTTTGATCCGCTTATTCAAAAGTCCGGGCTGGATGCGCACGATCTTACAACGTCCCTCACCCTCATCGAACATTTCCCATTCATCGGTCGTTTTTATGGTCACTTTGCTGCTTGGTGAATATGTGGCTGATACGATTGTCCTTTTTCTGTGAAGGTCAAGATCTGTTGGTGTTGATGCAAGCGCACAGTGGCAAAAGTCCACCAGCAATCCGTTGTCAAAAGAGAGTGGGTTTGTACTTCCGCTGTCGCATGAATATGTTATCTCGAATGGATCACGGGAGAGCGCCATACGGTCGATATTTACCTTTGAACGTTTCAAGTCCCCGATAGACCGCAGGACAATTTCCCCTTCATATCTCAGTTCACGAAGCATCTCAAAAAGATCGGACGCGGTCTTTGTATCATTATCGTCCCTGCAAAGATCGATACGTTTTGCAAGGTTTGATATCGCTTTGATGTGAACCGGTTCGAGGGTCATGGAATATAGTTAGTGTGAAATGGTCATATAGTTTTGGATATTTGCCTCATCGGACACGAAGGCACAGTTCCGGCCTTGGGACAATATTATTAGATCTGCCCAAATTTGCTTAAAACAACCTCATCCTCATCCAACAAAATTATATCCCTGATATAATACTCCGCGTTATACTCTTTTAAAAAACCAATCACTTTTTCAGTAACATCCTTTGTGACAATAATGACCCCACCAATAAGTTTTATGTGAGGTATAGTGTCTAACAAACCATGCCTTCTGTATTGATATTTACCTCCATGAGAGCTTGTATTCTGCCCATAGAATTTTTTACAGAATTGGTTGATGAATTTCTGTTCTGTTTTTTCTTTGAACCTAAATACGATAATATTGCCTAACATTGTGGGTAATAATACCCATAAGTATATAAACCCAGTGGTCTATTAATCCATATGCCCCCAAAACACGTTGGTGAAGAACTAAGGGATCTCATTAAGAACGTCCGAGATGGCACTTTTGAATATAAGAATAAAGATAAATCTGAAATCAATTGGGCCAAATATGATTATGCTCAGATCAAAGAGATGGCAGACTACCTGAACAATATAAGGGATATTGTCAACGAAGCCGACAATCGAATAAAAAGTAGAACAATTCCCGAAAAACGTGGCCCAGGAAAACCGGAAACAAATCCTGCAGACATCGCAAAATTGCTTTTATTGCAGACATACACAGAATCACCTAATAGAGTAGCTGAAGGATTATTATTTCTATTTAAAGAAAAATTAGGCATAAGCCAACACTTTTCTTACAAGACAATTGAAAGGGGTTTTGATCGGGAAAAAGTGAATACAATTCTGGACGAAGTCGTAGCAATAACAAATGAATGTGTTGAAGATGACGAGAAAAATGCTTCATTTGATGGAACCGGGTTCAGTGCTTCCAACAAGGTAAATTATGCCGATAAGCGACAAAAGCAGAATTCAAAAAAAAGTCGGACGAAAGCACAGCCTGCAAAAGATGACCGAAGTGATGATAGTTTTCCGGTGACAAATTTAACTTCGAATAAGGGATTTTCATATTGTGTGATGGGTATTGGAGTCAAGTATAAACTAATTTCAGGAATATCCATTTGTGCTAATCATTCTATAGGGGAAACAACAATGTTTCCCGATGCCTATTACCAGACGTTAAAAAGTTATCCGAATTTGGAGAATGTCCTTGGAGATGGGATATATTCTGCTCGTTGGATTACGGATCTGGTGGCGAAAAGCAATGTCACCCCATTCTTTTTGCCAAAAAGTAATGTAACTTTCCAAAGCAAAGGGTTTGCAGGATGGTATGATATGCTCTTCTCGCTATGGAAAGATCCTCAAACATGGTTAGAACAATATCATATGCGGTCAATATCAGAGACAGTGAATTCGATGGTTAAGTGTCGATTTGGGGCAACCATAAGGAAAAAGCTTGATCCCAGAAAAGCAACTGAAACAAAGTTGAAACTTGTTGCTCATGATATCAGAAGAATTGGCTACATTGAGATTTTAGATGGCATAAGACCTCATTGGCCAAGAAAAGAGGGTTAGAGGAATATTGTCCCAAGGCCTATAAAAAATAGATAAATATTTGAATTACCACTATCTACATAGTTTATCAAAAATTATTACTCAAGTTATGTGCCATCTTCAGCAACCGGTTTTTGATGACCTCCATGGATTCAACAGCCACGCCCCCAACGTCGATCGGTGCAACTCCTTCCAGATCTGCACGGACAAGTTCTGTATCGTATGTGATCTCACCTAACACAGGTATATCCAGTTCTTCAAGATGTGCTAAAACCTGTTCTGATGAACCCTTATTAACAACCGCAGCAAAATGTTTGATCCCAATGCCGCTCGCAAGGTTCTTGATACGTGCCGCTGTCTCGATCGAACGCATGCCGGGCTCTACAACAATGATCATAAGGTCAATGCCACGTGTAGTGCCGCGTCCGAGATGCTCGATACCCGCTTCCATGTCAAGGATCACAGCACTGTTATCCTTCAGTACAACATGGCGCAAAAGCGCACGCAAAAACGCAGATGCCGGACACATACACCCGCTTCCACCATTCTCGATCGTGCCCATGACAAGCATTTTAACACCATCCGGACCAATGACCCCGAATTCCTCGACAATGTCATCTACCTTTGGATTGAATTTAAAAACGCCACCTTCGGCCCCTGCACGCTCATCGATCATTTCCTTATAATCAGTAAGCGGGCGTGGAGGATTATCAATGCCAAGAGATGAGGCTAGATTCATATCTGCATCTGCATCGATTGTAAGCACATCATATCCATCACGCGCAAGCATCCTTGCAAGAGTTCCGGAAAATGTGGTTTTACCCACACCTCCCTTTCCAGTAACTGCAATCTTAACTATGATCTCACCTCAAATATCGTGTAACCTACAAATATGCAACATCGATATATTGAATGGTTTAATCTATAATTATTCTATCGTTTTGATCATTTCCAGAACACCCTGAATTTCGATATTGCTAACTCGATGTTAAAGAGATACATAATTATGCCCTAATTTGCTACGATTGGGTATGCCGTTGCAACGTTTGACTTTATAACAGGTACTCATTGATCGTATGTGCCGCCAACTTTCCTGCGCCCATTGCACTGATGACAGTAGCTGCCCCGGTAACAACATCTCCGCCTGCACAAACACCATCGATCGATGTCATACCTGCCTCATCAACAATGATGGTTCCCCATTTGGATTTTTCTAAACCTGTGGCCCCTTCAAATATCAATGGATTTGGTGATGTCCCAATTGCCATAATGACAATATCAGCATCAACAACGTGCTCGGAACCCTCGATTACCTGAGGTCTCCTGCGACCCGAATCATCAGGCTCGCCCAGTTCCATCTTGACACATTCTGCACCTGTGACCATCAGGTTCTCATCACCCAGTATCTTAACCGGATTTGTAAGCAGCCTGAATACAATACCTTCCTCTTTTGCGTGCTCGATCTCCTCACGCCTTGCAGGTAGTTCTTCGTCACTGCGGCGATATACAATACTTACTTCATCCGCACCAAGCCTGAGTGCACATCGTGCGGCATCCATAGCCACATTCCCACCGCCTACAACGATCACGCGTTTGCCCCTTTTGATTGGAGTATCATATTCAGGGAATTGGTACGCCTTCATGAGATTCACACGTGTCAAGAACTCATTCGCGGAATACACGCCATTGAGGTTCTCGCCATCAATCCCCATGAAATTGGGCAATCCTGCACCGGTCCCAAGGAAGATTGCATCGAACTCATTTTTCATATCATCAATAGTCTTGATCTTTCCAATAACGTAACCGGATTTCAGTTCAACGCCAAGTTGTGTGATATAATCCACTTCTTCCGCAACTATATCTTTAGGAAGCCGAAACTCAGGAATACCATAGATAAGCACTCCACCCGCAGAATGCAGTGCCTCGAACATAGTAACTTCATGTCCTGCTTTAGCAAGATCCGATGCAGCCGCAAGTCCGGCAGGTCCCGACCCTACAACAGCGACACGCTTACCTGTGGATGTTGTACGCTGTGGTGCCTTCACACCCTTTTCGCGCTCATAATCTGCACAGAAACGCTCAAGTCGTCCAATTGCAACAGGCTCTTCCTTTTTGCCGAGAATACAATACATTTCACATTGCGTCTCTTGTGGGCAAACACGTCCGCAAACGGCAGGCAAACTGTTCGTTTCCTTGATCTTGTCAATAGCATCATCAAAATCAGACGTTTTCATGCTTTTGATAAATGCCGGAATATCGATATTCACAGGGCATCCTTTGACACACTGTGGTTTCTTACACTCGATACATCGCTCGGCTTCGGCAACTGCCTGTTCCTGCGTGTACCCCAGTGCGACCTCTTTGAAGTTGTGAGCCCGTACATCAGCCGGCTGAACTGGCATTGCTTGTCTTACTGACATGTGCATCCACCTCCGCAACCTGTTTCGCTTTCACATTCCTTTTCATAAGCCTCAACTGCATCCGCCTCTTCAGGACGATACAGCCCAAGGCGGCTCATCATGAGATTAAAATCAACTTTACGTGCATCGAACTCAGGTCCGTCGACACATGCGAATTTTGTCTTGCCATCGACCAGTACCCTGCATCCGCCGCACATTCCCGTGCCATCTACCATGACCGGATTTAGACTTACAAGAGTTTCAACATCAAAAGGCGCAACAACTCCTGCGACAGCGCGCATCATAACAGGAGGACCAATCGCAACGATCCTGTCAATCGCTTCGTCGCCTTCCAAAAGTTTCAGTACTATTTGTGTAACAAAACCGTGATGTCCTTTTGAACCGTCATCTGTTGTGATGTAAAGTTCATCACTCTGGGCCCGCATTTCATCTTCGAGTATGAGGAGATCTTTACTTCTTGCACCTATGATGGAAATAACCTTATTTCCTGCTTTTCGGTATGCTCTTGCCTGAGGATAAATTGGGGCAACACCTACACCGCCACCAACAAGAACAACCGTGCCAAGTTTTTCTATTTCAGACGGCTGGCCGAGGGGACCGACAAAGTCCTGCAATTTATCATCTGTTGTGAGTTTTGCAAGATGTTTTGTGGTTTTACCCATTTCCTGGAAGATGATAGTGACATAACCCTCTGCCGCGTCAAAATCAGCAATTGTGAGCGGGATGCGCTCGCCGGTCTCATCGATCCTGAGAATAATGAACTGCCCGGCCTTTGCGGCTTTTGCCACATCAGGCGCATCTATCTTCATAAGATGCACAGTGGGCACCATTTCGTATTTTTCGAGTATATTGTATGTCATGCGATCACATTGGAATTTGGTTGAAACTATTATGTTTGATTTTGCCTTTACGATTGTATTTATGCTACTTAAAATATACTGACTCTAATTAATATTCGATCTAAATCGGATTCAATTCATCGATCATTATAAAAAATCAACCGCAGAGAACGCTGAGAGCGCAGAGTTGTCGATGTAAGGTTCTCTGCGACCTCTGCGTTCTCCGCGGTGAAATCTTGTACTATATTCATTTTGCAAGCATTTGCCATCAATCAAGTGCACTCGACCTTCTTTCACCGGTCCGTATCCGTACAACGTCTTCAACCGGAATTATGAATATCTTGCCATCTCCGGGTTCACCGGTCTTTGCGGAACTAACAATCGCATCGATCACCTTCTCGACCATGTCGTCAACGACAATGATCTCAAGTTCCATCTTATTAAGGAGTTCGACACAATACTCTCTCCCACGCCATTGTTGGACAAGACCTTTTTGAGTACCGCGCCCTTTTACATTTTGAGTTGTAAGTGACACAACACCAATTTTAAAAAGTGAATTCTTGACATCTGGAAACTTTTCAGGTCGAATTATTGCTTTAACCATTTTCATGTTAAATCCTCCTTCCAATCGGCATTTCAGGATACACATTCATTTCATATAAGTATTCATCCAATCCGATATCTTCTGCATTTTCGGATACACGCAGCATCCCCAACTTCTTGAGTGAACCATATACGATCAAACCCAAAGTACCGGCAATTAATATGATCACAAATGCAGATATAGCCTGTGACAGCAAGGAAATTGCAGGTATGAACAAACCGGCCGCAAGTATGCCCCAAAGCCCCGAAACCGCATGGACCGGAGTTACACCGCAAGTATCATCGATGCCCCGCTCTTCCACAAACCTAAACATGAACGGAGTCTGCAATCCGGCAATAGAACCGACTACAAGGGCAACAACTGGGGTGAACATATCCGCGCCTGCACAGACTGCGACAAGTCCTGCACACATCCCGTTGGCACACCAGATAGGGTCTCCTTTTGTAGCAAATGCTGCAGCCAGTGTGCCTCCTGCCATTGCCATTGTGGTGGCAACTGCAACTGATGCAAGATTTGCACCGTCATCTGCTATGAATGCCGCACTTCCAATATTGAAACCATACCAACCGAATGCAAGGATAAATGCGCCTATTACGACATAGGTCACATCATGACCGGGAATAGGGATGGGTTTTCCATCTCTGAACCGCCCCTTTCGCGGACCAAGCACTATAGCCGCAGTTAATCCGAGAACCCCTCCCGCAAGGTGTACAACACCTGCACCTGCAAAATCATGAAATCCTATGTTTGCAAGGTAGCCGGATGAGCCCCATGAAATACTCTCAATAATTGGATATATCACTGCACCGATCATCAGCGCGCCTATGACATATCCACTCATCTTGACACGTTCCGCCACGGCACCTGTGACAATTGTGACTGCAGCAACTGCGAACATTACCATTTTCATGTAATGCGCAAAACTTCCAGTATCCACCCCACCGGGCACGAGCGTACCCCAAAGATACTGTGCGCCATAACTTACTGCATAACCTACAAACAGGTAGGCGATTAAGACCACTGACATATCAAGGAACTTAAGCGACATGTGAGCCGCCACATTCTTCCGCCTGATCTGCCCGATCTCAAGCAGTACAAAGCCCGCTTTCATGAAAAATATGAGCACTGCTGCCCACAGGAAAAAATATACATTAAGACCATCAGTTGATACATATTCCACAACAACACCTCATATTTGATTTTAGTTTACATTTGATTTAAGTTTACTGTACTGTTTTTTCTTACTTTTGAAAACACATTTTTTTTGATTTGTAATATTTATGATACACCCAATTGTATCAAGCAAACGGCACCCTTTTTCCGTTATTATAATATAAAAAACTATTTATCATACATGGCAAAGTACATAACACAAGCAAATATTTAATACATTA
>JAUSPM010000152.1 GCA_030655675.1 Methanosarcinaceae archaeon
CACGATGATCATTTTTAACAGGTCTACCAGTTTTTCCGGCGTCTGCCGATTGCCGGGCTTTTTTAAAACAGATCGATTTTTTGCCATTTTACATCCCTTTCTATAACAATGAGGTAATTAACGTGTTCAATAATATAATTAAAATATAAATTTAAATTAATCATTACATATATTTATCTATTGGTTACCTCGGTTTTGTTTATAAAGTCGAATTGTGTCTTGACTTTACATACAAAACGAATTTTATCAATAAAACTCACGCTCTTTGAATCAATTTCGATGAAGTCCCCCTCACAGATAATAATTTAAAGAATCAGTATTTTGAGTAATGCATATGAATATCAAAGAATCAAAATCTATTATCCTGTTTTTTGCCATTTTATTTGCATTGATTGCGAGTGTAATTCTCTTTTCTTACGGTGACAATATCTCTGATGATACCGTCGTCATCTACGTATCAGTTGATCAGGTATTTTCCGAACCCATTTTAAAAGAATATGAAAAAAATACCGGTATAAATGTCCGTGCTGTGTATGATGTTGAAGCCGCAAAGACCACCGGACTGGTGAATAGGCTTATTGCAGAAAAAGATCGTCCTGTAGCAGATGTTTTCTGGAACGGTGAATTTTCCCGAACCATAACTTTGAAGGACGAAGGGATACTGGCTTCTTACGAAAGTCCTTCCGGACTTGATATCCCTGATCAATATCACGATCCTGAAGGATACTGGACAGGGTTTGGCGGCAGAGCACGGGTACTTATGATTAATACCGAACTGGTTCAAATATATCCTGATTCACTGTTCGACCTTCTGAACGAAACATATCCGGGTGAAGAAATCGCTATCGCGTATCCCATGTTCGGGACATCTGCAACCCATGCAGCAGCATTGTACGCAGTTCTGGGTCCCGAAGAGGGAAAACAATTTTACCAGGATCTTGCCGATAAAGGAGTGCGCGTAGTGGATGGGAATTCAGTTGTCAGGGACCTTGTGGCTGATGGTAGGGCTTCGATAGGTCTCACAGATACAGATGATGCCTACGGGGCGCTGGAACGTGGGGCACCCGTGGAGATAATAGTTCCCGACCAGGATGAAAATGGGATTGGCACCCTGATAATTCCGAACACTGTTGCCCTGATCGCAGGTGCACCCCATGAAGAGCAGGGAAAGCACCTGATAGACTATCTTTTAAGCAGGGAAGTCGAAGCAGAACTGATTGATTCCGGCTGGTTCCAGGTCCCTCTTCGGGATGTTGAAATTACGAAAAATCAATTTAATGGAACCATCAAGGGTATGGATGTCAACCTGAACAATGTCAATGCTCAACAGGAAGACGCTATGGCTGATCTTCGAGAAATATTTATCAGATGATCGTATAAATGGAAACGGTTTCAAAATCCAATTATTCCAGTAAATGTGGAACAAAAAATTCACCGCAGAGCACGCTGAGTACGCAGAGGATCTTACATTGGCAACTCTGCGCCCTCAGCGTACTCTGCGGTTGATTTCTTATAATAATCGATGAATTAAATGTTAATTTAACGGATTTTGCCTAAAGTCGGTGTATAAAAAATAACTGGTAAATGGGATAGTGTCGTATGAATGAATCCTGCAGGTATCTGAAATGGAAATGTGCATGGTCCGCTGAGAATGCTGTCCATGTTACCGGGTTATTGGCATATCTGCTGGTAGTTTTTTTACCAGTCGGCGCTCTCGTTCTTGCCTCCGTATTTTCACTATTGAACGACCCTGCAGAATATTTCGGATATCTTATACCGGGAGGAAGGCAGGTATCCCTGCTTATGCACAGTATAGGACTTTCAATATCCGTGGCAGTTGTTGCTATGGTTGTTGGCACCCTGGCAGCCACTTTTTTATGGCAGACGGGATCTCCCCTGATCTCACGATTAAAATGGTTCTTCTTTGTCCTGGCCCCGGTGCCCCCATATATTCATGCTCTTACCTGGGTATCGTTTACTGATGCGCTAGGCATTTCCTTTTCCGGTTGGGGGGCAAGTTTTTGGGTCTACCTGATGGCATATCTGCCTTTTGCAGTTTTGGTTTCCCTGCTTGGTCTTCGATCAGTTGACAGTGAACTTATCCAGGCCGGCAGGGTATACACCCGGGATATCAGGGTTTATTCAAGGATCATTCTTCCGCTTGCAAGGTCCACCATCATGGCAGGGGGCGCCATCATATTTCTGCTGGTTATGATGGATTACAGTGTCCCGTCTCTCTTTTCGGTAAATGTGTACCCTCTGGACATATTTGCCGAGTACAGTGCCAATGGCGACAGTTCGATTGCGTTCCTGATGTCAGTTCCCTTGATCCTGCCTGCTATGATACTTGTGTTGCTGGCACAGAAATGGATCCAGGCACTATCCGGTGGATTTTCATTGGCAGGGAAAAAGGATATAATTAACATGCAATGGCCGGCCTGGTTTTCCACTCTCTTTTATGCCGCAGGGATTCTCTTATTTATCCAGGTCATAATCCTGTTCTCCAGCCTGATCACGGGAACAGGTTCCTTTTTGCAGTTCAGTTCATCGGTTGCAGCGGCTACGAATGAGATATGGGTGACTCTCATAATATGTTTGCTGTTCGCTATTCTGTGTATCCCTCCTGCCCTTGCGGTATCAGGGGAACTGGTCAACAAAAAGATGGGTGGAAATGCCTGGTGGCTGGCGGTACTGCTTCCCCTGACGCTCCCCGCTCCCCTGATCGGGATGGGGTTGATAGGTCTCTGGAACAGCCAGATGCCTCTTATCCTGCATGGCAATTTGATAATGCCGGTCCTGGCCCTGTTGGCACGATTCACGCCTTTCGCCGTTATCCTGCTGGTCGCCTTTATGAAAAGTCAGGATCGGCTGTTGATAGACGCTTCCAGGGTGTTTTCAGGCAGTTACCTGCGGTCGTTACAGGGGATAATTCTCCCACTCCTTCTTCCCGGGATCATTGGCACAAGTGCGGTGGCATTTGCTCTGGGACTGGGAGAACTGGGGGCGACACTGATGGTCATGCCTCCCGGTGATGCCACACTTACCATGAGGATATACAATTATCTTCATTATGGCGCATCTGAGACAGTTGCAGGTCTTTCCCTCCTTATGACTATTATGACCGCTCTTGCAGGGATCGTAGTATTGTATGTAATTGATAGGTATAACAAAAGGGTATAACAGAAGGTGAATGATGATGATCAAGATCAACAATGTTTCAAAATCTTTTGATGGTGTGCGTGCTGTGGACAATGTCAGCATCGATATCGAATACGATTTTTCGGTTGTGATCTCGGGTCCTTCAGGGAGCGGGAAATCGACTCTGCTAAGACTTATCGCAGGACTGGAAACGCCAGATAACGGGACAATTGAGATCAACGGGAAATGTATGAGTGCCCCCGGTCTGGCTCTTCCTCCACACAAGCGCAGGATCGGTTACATGTTCCAGTCACATGCACTCTGGCCGCATATGACGGTATTGGAGAACATCCGTTTCCCCCTTTATGATATTTCATCCGATGAAGCCACAAAGCGGGCCAAATTACTGCTTGACAGGATGGAGATCCTTCACCTGGCAGACAGGAAGCCGGATACCATCTCAGGAGGGGAAGCGCGCAGAGTAGCACTTGCCCGGGCTCTGGCACCAAAACCGGAAATACTCCTGATGGATGAACCGCTGAGCAATCTCAACCATGCACTGAAAAAGGAGATGCTTGACCTGATCACGCAATGGCGGAGCGAGACCAGGAGTACACTGGTCTATGTGACCCACGAGGAACAGGAGGCAAGACATATTTCATCCAGCCTGTTCAGGATGGAAAAAGGGACCCTCACTGAAGATCTTGCCAGTGATGTCTGGAAGTGATATTTGGTGGATAATAGCATCGGAAATAAGGGGTTTATCTTTTTGGTCGGTATCATCCTTCTGCTGAGCCTTGTAGTGGCAATCAGTGGTTGTACTGATAAACCACAAAGTGACTTGAGGTCGGGCTGGTCTGTAATACGCCCGCCATCTGATGTTGAATCGATAGCAGTGTCAGATAATATTATCTGGGCAGGCGGGAAGGAGGGCGTGTTCGGGATCGATCCAAACAGTGGAGAGGTGGTAACAACGACACCCTGCGGCCAGAAATTGCCTTATGTCCAGATACTGCTTCTGGACACGACCGGGCGGTTATGGGTGGGTTATAATGGTGGGGTGGCTGAATTCGATGGTTCAGATTGTGTTTTTTATACCATAGAACAAGGGCTGCCCGATAATCGCGTAAATGCGCTTATTCAGGACAGCAAGGGAAAGATCATTGCAGGCACCTGGGGTGGTATATCGATATATGAAGACGGCAAGTGGCAGAAGTCCGGGTATTCAGACGGCCTGATCCATGAAATGGTGAACGTGATATTGGAGGATAGCAGAGGAGGGCTGTGGTTTGGATCCTATGTTGCTCCAAATGGCGGTATCAGTTACCTGAAAGATGGCAAATGGCAGTATTTTACGATTGAGAATGGATTGCCACACAATAATGTGAATGCTATTGTGGAAGATTCTATGGGCAATGTATGGGTGGGAACCGGGCTTTACGATCGCGGGGGTGCGGTTCAATTGGTCTATAATGGTTCGGGATGGGAGGTTGGTGATACTTTTGTCAAAGATGATGGGCTGGCAGGAGAGAAGGTAAGGTCGTTGTTTGAGGACAGGAGCGGTAATGTATGGTTCGGTTCCGAGTATGATGGTGTTGCGTATTTCAGGGATGGTGCTTTTACTGTTCTGGATGAGAATGACGGTCTTTCAAGTCCTGAGGTAAAGTGTTTTGCACAGAGTGATGATGGCACACTCTGGATGGGAACACGGGATGGGATCACCCGCATTTCAGTAAGTGGACATAGAGCATCAGGTTAACACCTGATGCACAATGAAAAACATTAAATCCAAAGTTAGATATGTTGTGGTCAGATATTAGTCATACATATAATTATGATACAAAAATAGACTAGAGGACCCTTTTATGCCAATTATAACCCTACAATACGATGATCTGGAAAAACTCACTCGTGCAGACAAGGATACGATAATCGACCGCGTTCCCATGATAGGAGCCGACATTGAGCGTGTGGAAGAAGAGTCTATTGACATCGAGTTCTTCCCTGACAGGCCGGACCTGTACAGTGTAGAAGGAGTCGCACGAGCAATGAGGGGATTTCTGGATATTGAGAAAGGTCTTTGTGAATATGAAGTGACACCTTCCGGTATTGAGATCACACTGGACAAGGCAATCGAGGACATTCGTCCTGTTCTTGGGTGTGCTATCGTAAGGGGTATTAGGTTTGATACGAATTCCATAAAGTCGCTCATGGATTTGCAGGAAGATCTGCATTGGGGACTTGGACGCGATCGTAAGAAGGTTTCCATTGGGGTGCATGATATGGCAAATATTAAGGCTCCTTTCAGGTACCTTGCAGCCGACCCTGACTTCGAGTTCATTCCGCTTGATTTTACAGAACCGATGTCAATGCGCGATATACTTGAAAAGCATCCAAAAGGTGTGGGCTTTGCCCATCTTGTGGATGGATTTGATAAATATCCGCTTATACTGGATGCAAATGATAATGTACTCTCGTTCCCACCAATCATCAATGGTAACTTGACAAGGGTCGAGGAGAGCACTACCGACTTGTTCATTGATGTGACCGGACTTGCAGATGCTGTTTATACTTCACTTAACATCGTTGTGACATCACTTGCAGAGCGTGGCGGGAAAGTTGAATCCGTGAAAATTATAATGCCGGATGGGAGCACGAAGATTACACCGGATCTAACGCCCCGCGTTCATAAGATTACAAGACAAGAAGTTGTTTCGTTGCTCGGTATCGATCTTTCAATGGATGAGATCGTCACACAACTTGAGAAGATGAGATTCGGCATACGTAAGATTGATGGCGAGACCATTGAGGTCGAGATTGCTTCGTACCGTGCCGATATCCTGAACATTGATGATATTATTGAGGACATTGCGATTGGATATGGGTATGAAAACATCGTGCCGGATTTCCCAAAGAGTTCCACAGTTGGAAAGGCTCACGAGATATCAATTGCAAGAACTGCAATGCGTGAGATCATGATCGGTCTGGGATATTCTGAAGTTATGCCATTTACCCTGACGAGCGAGAGGGTTCATTTCGAGTGGATGTGCCGTGACAGAACGGACGATGTCACTCCTGTGCTCCACCCGATAAGTGAAGACCAGACAATGCTACGTACAACGATCCTGCCAAACCTGATGGAGATCCTTTCAATGAACCAGCACAGGGAACTCCCGCAGCGTATCTTTGAAGTAGGCGAGGTTGTGGTGAATATCAACAATCGCAGGCATCTTGCTGCGGTATCGATACATCCACAGGCGAACTTTACGGAAGTGCGTGAGCTCGTGGATGCCATGATGCGTGAGCGCGTGATAGAATATGAGGTTGTAGAATCACGGGACACAGCATTTTTGGAAGGCAGGCGGGCAGACATCCTTGTTGATGGTGAAAAGGTTGGTGTTATGGGCGAGTTCTATCCTGAGGTTGTCACGAATTTTGGATTGGGGCAGCCTGTGGTCGGGTTTGAGATCGATATTAAGGTTTGATATCGATATTGATATTAACGGAGTGGTAAAAAGGATGTAATCCGCCGCAGGCGGCGTAACCCTCCATCACCAATAAATTGCAGTCGCATATGTGGCGAAGTAATTGTTTTTATTATTTGATTTCGGATCGAATGTACAATTTGAGTGCTATTTTTGAATAGGCTTGGTTTTGGAATTGTCTGTCATGTATTAATTGTAGATTAGTGGTTATGGAATGCGCCGCCTACGGCGGTTGCAAAGTATTGTGTTTGTTATGTTGTTGTGTTGTTGTGTTGTTGTGTTGATCAGATAAATCTAAACAAAACCGCAGGCAAAGTTGGAAACATCCTCTTCGATAGGGTTTTTGATCCCATATAGAACCTGTCGTGCATCTTTGCGGTGTAATCTTTCTTCGACGATCCCTTCGATTTTCAGTTTATTTAAAGCATACCTCACAGTGCGGTCCGGGAGATATGTTTCATCAATTATTTCTTTCTGGGTCAGCATTCCTTTAAGTTGAAGAATTTTAAGTACAAACTTGACTGATGGGGGAAAATTTTTAATTTCTTCTGTAAACACGTTCTGCAATGTTGATTTGTCTCTATCATTATCCACAGATATATTCTCTCGTTTTTTAGACATTTGTTTGTGACTATGTTGCAACCATTATAGTACAAACGTTTCTTGGCAATATTTGCCTGTAATCTCCTTAAATTTCCGATATACTATCTGTTAATACCAAAGAGATGATTATATTCTATTATCAATATTCGGAGGAAAATCATGTCAACAGATCGTCATATAATGGAACTTCAGGGTAAAACCCGAGTTGTAATTGAAAACGGAAAAGTGGTTGAGGTCGGTGAGCCTATAACTGAGTATTGTCCCATCTTTGACAAAGTACGTGGAGTAAAGAAATTCACACCTGAAACAGTGAGGGAGAATATAGAGTTCAGGATACGGGATTTTGGGATATTCACAGAGGACAGGCAACTTGAGATGGAGATTTTTGTTGGCTTTGGTGCGAGCGAGACATTCATGACAGCACTTCGCAGCGGTCTGCTTGATACTACTGTTACGGTATGTGATGGTACCGGCACGGTGATCACGAGCAACCCAAAGCTCTGTCAGGGTATGGGGTCCCGTATATCAGGGTTGACAATGACATCGCCAATTGAAGGGCTGATTAAGCGTGTTGAGGCTGCTGACGGTGTAGTGCTCGATCCGAAGACTGCCAGGATAGATCAGGTCGATGGTGTCAGGAAAGCACTTGAGATGGGATACAAGAGAATAGGTGTATCCGTAGCAACTGTTGAAACCCTAAAAGAGATCAAAAAACTCGAAGCAGAGTCCGATGCTGAAATTATAACATTTGGTGTACACACTACTGCGATGCCGAAGGAAGAAGCTGCTGAATTCATCGAACTTGTGGATGTGACAACAGGATGTACTTCAAAGTGGATACGATGTCAGGTTGAAGGTAAGGTTCTGGCACAGTTTGGCACTGGTATTCCTATATTTGCATTTACACAGCGAGGAAAGGCATTGTTGCTTGAAAGGGCAAAGGAAGTTACAAGTCCCATACTTGTCAATACCCAGAAACTGCCAATCCAGCCGGAAGGAAAACAGCCATGGCCACTGGTATAATTGTGGGTTAGTGGTTATGGAACGCGCCGCCTACGGCGGTTACTATGTTGTTTTTGAAAAATAAAAATAAACTTGCAGGAGATGTATGTCATCCTCTGCAATCACACTTTTAATATTGAATATTTGACACTTGGATGTGATGCTCGTATCACATCTCAATCATGCAAGTGAATACGGATGTTCTTCGATATGTTTAATTCCAAAATCCAATGCTGAATCCGCACATAGCATATCGATCATGGCCGCTGTTGGGAATGCATATGGTGCATTCTCGATCGGACCGATGAACAGTGAATCTGCACCAAGAATTATCCCTGCTGCATTCGATGACATATCACAAACTTTCCGAACTGTTTTCTCCTGTGATTTCAGCCATGCCCATGAGGATGGAATATTGTGCGCACCTATGCCGGTTGGAAGCCCGTATTTCGCCTTGACCGAATACATGAGCCTGAAGGATGCACCTGCACCTTGTTCTATTGGCTGTACGCCAGGGTCGAAGAGTATCTTTTCAAATCCGCAGGACTTTGCTATATCCAGCATTCCACGGTCCATGAACTCACCGCCATCTTCCAGCAGTGCCATTCTTGACTCAACAGATGTGTCCTGAAGATTAAAGTCCAGGATCACAACGCCGTCTATCTCAGAACGTGTGAGTGCATCGATCTCATCTTCTCCGATCAGCATATTGATCGCATTGTACATGACACGGTGTCCGTATCCTGCTTCTGTGACATGGTCAAGACCCACAAGCCTCGCACTGAGGTCTGCTGAATCTATAATAAGAGGGGAATCAGTGTGGTCTGCAACAAAATCAAGTGCTTTTGGCATGATCTCCGGTGTTACACCAACTACCTGGAACATACATGGATTCTTGGTGATATCACTGTGTGATTCTACCAGATTAATAAGTTCCTCTGCTTTCTTTTTATCAAAATCGTTACTTCCGACATCAACGATGTTGTGCCCGTCGTAGAATATCGTTGGAATGATGACTGTGGGATACTCTCCCGGTTGCCCACCGATCTTTACTCCGTCAATATCTATTACCTGCTGCTCTCTTGCGAATGTGAACATGACAATCTCCTCAAAATGATCAAATATATTTACACTTATTTTCAATTTAAAACGATATTACATAATTATCTGCATAAGTATCATTGCCGCTACTGCACCGTACAGTATTCCGATTAGTCGTCCGATGTGTGTTCCGCGCCGCTGGAGGATCTCTGCTGCTGCAAATTCCTCTCGTTCTTCGATCGTATCCAGCCTGCGCATTATTGATTCGTATTCATCCATGATCATACCTCAATGATTATATCAAACTGATCCCGATAAGTATCACAGCAGTCAAAAAACCGATTATGAATTCAACCCTGCCTGTCAGGATGCCGGATAGTGATCTTTCATCTCTTCCAAGTATCATCGCTCTTCTGTGCATATCTTCAGACATCCGATCGATCTCACGGGTATTGGGTGCCGCAAGGGTCGGTATCGTTTCAATATCTCTTTTTCCGCTCATGCGATTCACACACCTTTTATTAAGTATATCAACATCACCAGTACAAATCCTAAGACTATGCCCTGGATCAGTCCTGAATAGACACCTGACATGAACTTCGATAATTTTCCAAGGTCTTTTACATCAGCATCAAGAGCGCGTATCCTGCTCTCTATGGACACGACATCAGGTGTGAGTGCAACCAGACCGCTTTCATCTCTAGTGCCTCCTTTCCCTCCTGAGAAGTCGATCGTGATAGGTTCTCCTTTATAGGGGTCTTTCGGCTCGCAGTTCTCAACCGCACGTAAGATCTCGTCAATATTCTCTATTCCCAGCAGGTCAACAAGTTCGACTTGATCCCTGAATATATCGGCAATATCCGGCGAGATGTTTGAAAGGAATGGGATTGCTCCCGGAGCACCTATAATCCTTCCCTCATCATTGATACCATTTGTAAATAGGGTTTTAGTACTTCCTGCAACCAGATGTCCGTGAACTTCTGCACCGCACATTAGCACATATCTGATATTGGTATTGGAAACCGTGTTTGCAATTATTTTTTCAAGACCTATGTTCTCTGTTTTGCAAGGGCCGACAAGAGCAACGTGAGGTGCGATCCGGCTTTCATCCAGATGACTTCCTAGTGTGAAAACAAGTACATGTTTTTCAGGTATGCCGACTGTATAACTCCCGGAGACCTGTGGCCATTTTTGTGTAATTTTTCCGCTCATATCAGACCTCCTGCTGCAGCCATTACAAGCGCCATGAACAACATGCCTGCGATAAGCCCGTAGATGAAATTGGTTATCTTGCCCATGTTCCTGAACAACCCCTCGCGTCCCGGATGGGATTCGAATGGGGCAGTTGTTGGGTCAAGGGAATTGTATATTTCCATTGAGATCCGGTCAAGTTCATCAATACTGCTGTGAAGAAAACCAATGTCTGCGATTATTCGCTCATCCATCTCTCCGATAACACCTTTTTCAGGATCAAGTGCTACGTTAATGTGCGGGTCGAGTTTTACATACATCTATACCACCCCGCTCCATTCAAGTTTATATATCTCGGCATTGATAGCGCGAAGAAAAATGGTTGTAAATATTACAAATCCAAGACCACTTACAAGAAGTATCTCGATCGATGTTATGGTGTCAGTATATGCAAGAGATATCAATCCAAACAAGAGGGTGGTAAGTGATGCCTCGGCAAATGCGAGTTTGAGTGTACGGGGCTGGTTCTCGCCTGCGCCCATACTTCCGTTGTAGGGATGGATTATTGCAAGGGCTGTGGCTATGAATATCAAGGGTAATACGATGTATACATCTGTCAGCAGCATATCGATGTTGTTTGAGAAGATGGATACGAACAGGGTTGCGATCATGGCCGCAGATGCAGACATGATGGCGATCTTAAGTTCCATTCGGGGGATCTTCATCTTAATTATCTTGTTTGCACAAAGACCTGTGACAAATCCGATCACAAAGGCTGCTATAATTCCTATAAAGGCAGAGAACGGTATATCAATGAATATTGAACTGAATGCTGATATTGTACCCACGCCTGCACCGAGCATGCCGATAGATGCAACGCCTGTCCCGATCCCGTAGGATGAGATATCTTTTACAGCGCTTGCACCTGAAGCAAAGGCAGGCCATATAAGAATAATTGATAAGAACACAGCGTGTGGTACGGCGTTGAAGATCATTAATGCTACAGTACTGCATACGATCGCGATCAAGAAAAGTGTATACGTGGTAGTGTATTTCCCATTATTTGCTGCCGGTTGTCCGGTTGGTTGTGCGCTCATCTATATCACCACCGATGCGGCATAGACGAATATTCCAGACACTGTTGACATTATCAGACATGAATAGAACGTCTTTGGTGTTGTTTTGAACTTTTCATCTGTCATACCTTCGGTCTTCCCGACAAGTGTGTATGCAGGAAGTACGCCGTTTATGATGTAGATGCCAACTGCAATGATCCCTGCAATTGCGACTGCTGTTGATGATGGAATTGAAGGGCTGATAAGTGTGTATACTGAATAGAATACAAGTGCACCGCCGATCCCACCAATTGCAGCACCTATTACACCGCTTATGAAGGACTGGGTTGGTATGCCGTGTCCGTCTGTACCTGGTGTGAGGCACTGCTTCTGCTCAAATCCTGTGAAACGGTCGTATTCACTCTGTCCTGATGTGGGTGCGACACCTACACCAAAGGCGTAGGTGATGTTTGCAACTACGCTTGTAAGTGCTATCATGAGCATGGATGCTATGGCACCGGATGCCAGCATTAATGCCAGTCCGTTGTCGAGGTTATATGCTGCTGCCATAAGCCCCATCATGCCTGCACCTGCTGCCAGCATGGTCGGACCTGTTGCTATACCGGTGGTTGCTGCCATGGCACCAACGGCACTGCATGGTATGAAATGCACGCACACGCCAACAAGCGTGCCACCTATGATAATTCCGAATAATGCGATAATTGGGTCCATTTTTCTACTCCTTTGTGAATTCGTTGAACCTGTTCCGTGTGTATATTTCAATTGAGAGGTTGATTAAGAATAATAGGATTATTATGATGATCCCAAGTAGTATTGGAGTCCATTTGCCTGCAAATGTGAAGAGTCTGCTCCAGTTATCGAGAAAAACAATTGCTCCAAAACAAAGACCTGTTACCGGACCGCCGAACCTTGAAGTGAAATAAGGTGTATCGATGGAATTGCGGAATCCGTATTCTGCCTTGACGTCAATATCTCCCTGCTTTGAGATCGGTATTCCTGAACCAAAGATGAATGTCTGGTAGAGGCGTTCTGAACCATAGTGTATGTCTCCTGTGGATGAACCAATTGTACCGAGTGTTATTCCGAAAAGGAGAGCGATGAGCGGTACCGGGAAGGGGTTTAAGAGTACCATGTTCGTTATGAATGATATCAATGTGACACATAGAACTGCGAGGAATCCATATGCGAAAAAAAGTGGAAGGGGGGATAGTATTACATCAAGTTGCAAAGGTTGTTTGAATGGACGCATGCTTGCAGTTCTTGATATGTGGGCAAAGATCGCATAGAATGATAATATTGATGCTGCGACAAGTGCTCCGAATATGGATGCAAGAATGACTGAGTGCATTTCGCCAAAACCGCTTAAGAAACGAGTCTGAAGAAGCACTGCAACTGTTGCTCCTGTGGTTGACCAGAATCCGTATGCGGGGGGTTCTCCTGAGATTGCTTTGTTGAAGTATCTGTGCAAATGTCCGATCTGTGGTGCAAGTTGGACCTGTGAATTAGGATTACTCTGCGAGCCGGTGTCCGATTCAAGATCTTCGAAGATGCCGGCGAGTATTGCAAGAGCACCAGCAAGAGCGACTGCGAATATGATGGTGGGTTCCATGTTCACAGTAAATCTGGTATGTACTCGATATACATTTCGGTTTGTATAATAATGATAGAAAGTTAATTTCCCATTGCGGTCAGGTCAATTTGGTGCATAATTCTGTAAGATGTACACTTATGAAAGCAATGATGGGATTGTTATTTAGTATTTGTATAGATGTAGTATGATGGCTGCGTAAATGGGATTATTCTATCTGAAACTAAAAATAATGCAACCGCCGTCAGGCGGCACGTTCCATAAATACTAAATTGAATAATCGAAATCGTTAGCAAACAGTGTATTAAAAACGTTTAAATGCGCTGGAAGCAATTGAAAATTCGATGTGTATGTAGGGCAACGCCGCGCTCTTGCGCGGGTGGTAGAATCGTTTTTATCATACACTTATTAAACACTCTGCACCAGCTAAACAAAAACGTTATTTATAACGCCGATTAGAACACCTGCAACAGTTATCCACATTTACATAAGCCGATACAATCATGGTTTTCCGGTAATCTATGTTCTGCACAAAAAGTTTTTTTGCAGCGTCTACATGTAAACGATCGTGGTACTGTTTTCTTAATTACATCAAGATTTTCATCAGTACACTGACTGTCTTTTGCCGGTCCGGTTTGATTTCCACAATAATCACATTCCATGATCATATCTATATTTAACACATTAATAAAGTCTATTGCTTTTTAGAAGCAGTTAATTTGGCATATCTTAATGGTTCTGTTTTAAAATTCGTAATATATCCTGACTTTATACACAGGATATCCTCTGTACACAAAGCCAACAATACCAAAACGTATATCGGAAACCTTTGAAGACATACCCCAGATAATCACATATATTAGTATACAAAAATACGGGACGTTGAAATGCATGGAACTTACTTTTGGAATCGAATTTCTGGCAAATGAAGATGCGCAGACCCTTGCAGAACTCATAAAGTTCTCGGAAGACAATGGTCTGGAATACGCATGGATAACAGATCATTATAACAACCGAGATGCTTACGGATTATTGACCTATATAGCAGCACGGACAGACAAGATCAAACTTGGACCCGGTGTTACTAACCCATACACACGCACAGCCGCACAACTGGCATCTGCGATTGCGACCGTGAATGAGGTTTCAGGTGGCAGGGCGGTCTTTGGGATCGGTCCGGGTGACAAGGTAACGTTCGATTCGTTGGGGATCGAATGGGAAAAGCCGCTTACGACGGTTAAGGAAACCGTGGAAGTTGTGCGTGCTTTCATACGCGGTGGAAAGGTGAGTTACGATGGGGATGTATGCCAGATCAAAGGTGCAAAACTGAACTTCGGGGTAGGTGACATTCCTGTATATATCGGTGCACAGGGTCCGAAGATGCTTGCACTTGCAGGTGCCATCGGGGATGGTGCTCTTGTGAATGCGTCCCATCCGCGTGATTTTGAATATGCTGTTCGTGCCATCAAAGCGGGTGCAGAAAGTACCAACCGTGATTTCTCTAAGTTCGATGTTGGTGCCTACACCAGTTTTTCCGTTGCAGACACATCGGAAGCTGCAGTAAAAGCCGCACGTCCTGTTACTGCTTTTATTGTTGCAGGTTCGCCTGATGCGGTGTTCGAAAAGCACGGAATATCACTTGATGATGTGGAAAAGGTGCGCGCAGGCTTCAAAAAAGGTTTTAGCGACGCTATCGCTGTAGTCACTGATGATATGGTGGATGCGTTCTCGATATGCGGAAATCCCGATGAATGTATCAGCCGTATCGATGACCTGATCAATGCAGGTGTCACCCAGATCGTCACCGGTTCACCACTTGGCCCGAAAAAGAAAGCTGCTATTGAACTGATAGGGAAAGAGATCATTCCGCATTTTAAGAATTAGGGGATTTTTGGGAGTGGGGCGGTTTTGCTTTATGAGTAAAAAGGGATTTTGGTATTGGCTTTTTAACCGCATTGATATGGTTTGGTAAATACTCATTTGTATACATGCATTAAGTGTCTATGAAGGTTTTAAAAATTGAGCACTAAGTCAAACGTTGCGATGGCACATCCAACCGCAGCAGAGCTGCGGGGTATAACGATTAAGATAAATCCAATCAGTAATGGAGATCCAGAATTATTAAACTGCCATTATGAATACATTTTTATACCATATAATTCATAAGAATTTAATACTGAAAAATTACTGTCAGATAATACTTATTCGGGGAATGTATGGATACAATCAAAGCATCTCAAGAGACACATACTAAAGTTAGATTTACTTTTAAAAAACCTGAAGCATATCAGACATATTATGCTAACGGCGCTTATGGGGCAATAAGTCCTCATGGTGATTTTGAATTCAATTTCTTTTATGAACATAAAGATATACCTGAAGAAGAAGTGATGAACCTTGAAGACGGTAATCTTAAGTCTGAAGAGCAAACTTCTACAGAAATCATAATAACAAGAGATCTTAAAGTAGGTATAATTATGACGACTGAACAGGCTGAATCTTTAAGTAAATGGCTAATCAAAACACTTGATGATTTTAGGGATAATCTAAAAAATGACGGTTGAAACAATTTATCCAAAAACACTGCCTACTCAACATATCATCCCCACAAATGTCCCCTTCTGTTTACCAATAGAGAGTTCTACTTTTGATGAAAAAAATAGATATGTCAAAGGTATTACTTCATCTGTAGGACATTCAGGAACACCCCAAGAAAAAGATGCCCTTTGGTATAATTCTCTTTATTCTGGGCATCATGGACTTCATCATCAAGTAGGAATTCCAGTAGATTTTAGTCGAAAATCATTGTATTCATGCTATGGAGTGTCCCATATAGTACCTGAAGTTGCAACAGTTTCTAAATTTCATGGACTTACAGCCAGTGCTACTACTCTAAAACCCATTAAATCAGATGAATCTGAAGAGATAGTAATAGTTCCTCTAAGAGATTTGCCGCACGAAGAGGCCAAAAATGAAATCTCTAAATATGTTCAGCTAGATGGAGGCAGAAAAGTTTACATCTCTGAGCTTGCTGAAAAGTTAAGGTTGGATATTGAACTTATTATGGACATTATGGAAGAACTTGAGAATGAAACACGAGAATGATTTGATTAAATATGGATAAGTATAATTTTATTTATGGGTCTAAAGTATTAATTCAATGTCAAGCACAAATAAATATACATTCTTGGGATGGGGATGCTCAACCTGACTTTGTAAAATATTTGGTTTTACTAAAAAAAGATGCATCTTTTTTTACTTACTGGTGTAAACCAAGAAACGTTGTTAACTGCATGGTGATGAAACCGCCTGAAGAATATTTAGACGAGGACATTTTAAATCGAGTCGGTACAAAAGTCGATGATATGTTAACAGATCCAAAACGTGTTTTCACGTGGTCTAAGGTTACAGCGCTCCCTCGTCATGTACCGCCTCGTGGTAGTGGACACGGAAAAATACAAATTATTCTTAATAAATCAACTTTTTGTGCCAAAGATATGGGAATTGCCTTTGATCCAGAAAGCGATTCGTATTCTGTTTCCAGATGACATTTTCAATTATGTCGCCTGCCCCTATCTTTGTTTCATTGCTAACCAGAGCAATGAATAAACTTTTTGAATCCTCATGCACCACCAATTGTTTACGCAACTACATTGATATGGGGTATAGTGATGAAATTACACGCTTCGTTTTTAGAGGGCTTGTAATCGGCAACGACTTCTATCGTTAACACAAAGCCGAATTTCAGGTTAAAGTTAAAATTAAAGTAAAATATAGAAATCCGCCACCCAAATCTAAAAAAGTAAAACAATGGGACATTTCCTAAAAATCCAAAGTCCCATCTGAAAGAGAATCTATTTCTACAGCACTGAATTCAAATTCGGTGACATGCAGTAATTACACTTGGCAGGCAGGGATCTGTTTGTAGCACAGTTCTTGCACATCTGCACAGGTGCCATTGGTACGTCAGGATTCAACACTGTTGCATTCACCATGCCTACAATACTTGGAGGTTCAGGTGCCAGCAAACATGGCTGGTCTACGAATCGTAGCAGGGCAGTGGAGCGTACCGTAATGCCTGTGTAGGGATACGTGTACCACTGGGGATTGTTCAGTTTGGAATTTAACCTGATAGCTGAGAGGTCTATTGGCACTCCTGATACCTTTCCGCCCAGACCTCTGGGTTTAGGCGCATTGATCCTCTCGCCACGTGTCACAAAGTCCATCCAGTCATTGATATGCAACTCGCCAACCATGGGTCTGTCAAAGGGGTGGGTCATAACATAATTCTTGAACCGTTTCTGGAACAGGTCCTGGAACATATCGGCATTGAATCCGTCCCATGTAAGGATCTCTGACATTGCAGAAGCACTGGCACCGGTAGCCACTGAAGCCACATCAAAGGGGTTTTTGATCTTCCCCATTGCCAGTGCAGTACCGAGCGTATCGTACACAGTATTGGATACCGATTCCAAAATAGCCATGCACATATCATCCTTACAAATATGGAAATAAGAAGGACCGATATGGTGGCCTATATCACCCACATGGGTCGGCAGCATCACGATATTTGCAGGATGAACCCCTGCATCATAAGCTGCTTCGATAAATGGTGTGAACTTCTTCTCATACATATCGAAATACTTGAACCGATCATAAGAACTGTGTCCAAATGTCCCCATGAGTTTCAGCATCACCTTTGAAGGTTCTGTCCATATCCATTTCAAATAACGTTTCTCTTCCTCAATAGCAGTCTGCACATTGCGGCACCGCTGCAACACTCTTGTGTACCTGTCTCCGAACACATAGATACCATTTAATCCCCATGACTTGGCAGCCAGAATGGCTTGCTTGTATTTCTTGTCAATAGGTGTCCTGGCAACGATCTGTGCTATAACATTGAAAGTACTACCCGGCAGGGCTGCGAAATCTTTGGAAGATATAATGCCATAAAAACCGTTATGCACCCTTGTAGCCTCAATACCGATAATGTCGTCGGACTCCTCAATAGTCCTGGCAAACTCCTCAATAGCATCCCTGAAATCAGGGTCGAGCCTGTACATCACATCAAGAGTGATAGGTGTCTGCTGCCATTCCAGGAATGCGCAGTCCATGGCAGTCACAGTCTTTGTCAGGGATGTAAGCACATCATAATGTATCAGCAATGACTGCTGGTACAGGTCCATGGCTTCCTCTGACTGGTCAGGATGTCGCTGGAAATTCTTCACCACATCTACGAATGGGCGGGCATGCTCAAGTAAAAAATCATCATACCTGTGCTCTTTGATACACGACACCGATGCCTTCTGGGCAGCGATCGCATCGCCCACTACCTTCTCATCAAGGTTGAGCTGACTAACTTCTCCAGCCATATTATTCACCTCCATCAAGACCGTATTCTTTCAATCTCCATGCTTCCGGCACTCCTTCCTTTGACCATCCGCGAAGATCATAATATTCATTTAGCATTCCTTTAAGATTAACAGTCTGCCCTTTGGACGGGCCGGCTTTTACTCGCTCGTTCAATAACCTGTCGGGAAGGGTATCGTCTTCCTTTGAAAGACCTGCATTGAGGTTATACATTCGCTCAAGATTGTATATCCTTGCACCCACTTTCATCAGATCCGCAACATCGAACTCCATGCCTGTTGCTGCAGAATACATCTCAGCATAATTGTCAATTCCCAGTGAGAACTGGGTGAACCGGCACAATACAAGAGAATCCACAAAAGCACTGATGTCCTGGAAATCCATGGTCCATCTGGCCTTACCCTTGGTAGTGAATCTGTCCAGCAATTCCTTTGGTGTTCCCAGCACTTCGGGAGATACCATATAAGCTCTCAGGTGGCATCCGCCTCTGTTGGATGTGGCATATGCAAGACCCATACCCTTTGCCCCTCTGGGGTCATAGGCAGGCATCTCCATTCCTTTAACTGTCATAGATACTTCAGGTGCGCCATACTTTTCGCACAATACTTTGGAACCTTTTGCCAGTTCCTCACCAAAGCCTTCTCCTTTACCCATCATGTGAACGGCTCGCAAAATGGCTTCACGATCGCCCCATTTTAATCCTTCATTGATCTTACCCATCTCTTCCAGTTCCATTGCTGCTGCAATGGTAGCACCTGCTGAAATGGTATCAAGACCATACTCGTCACAAAGTGCCCCAGCCTCTGTAATAGTGGCGAAATCAGTATTATCCATGTCTGCCCCAAAAGACCACACGGTTTCAAATTCAGGTGATTTGAATTCCCTGCCATCTTCCAATTTGACCTTATGTCCGCAAACGATCGGACAACCATAACATCCCTGGCGACCTGACATAAACTCATCTCTGATCCGCTCGCCGCTTGTGAGTTCTGCTTTTTCAAAAGGCCATTGTGATTCCTGGTAGTTCTTGACCGGATACATACCATTCATGTTGATAACATGAACAAGAACAGTCGTACCCCGGCTGGGAAGGCTCTCTCCTGTAACAGCTTTCTCTTTCAAGAGCGCTGTGGCCTCAAACACTGCCCGGTCGAACCCATCATTCTGGATGTCGATCTTCTGTGAACCTGATGCCACAATTGCTTTGAGGTTCTTGGAACCCAGCACAGCACCAATGCCACCCCTGCCCAGTGCCCGCTTGGCATTTACCATAACACTTGAGATCAAAGACTGTTTTTCTCCGGCAGGTCCTATACACATTACCTTACCATCATGTTTTTTCCCCAAAATATCGTCAGTCTCGCTTGTGTTCTTTCCCCAGACCTCAGACGCATCAAAGAGTTCAACAGTTTCATCAGATATTGACAGGTACACAGGCGCATCCGCCTTTCCCTGAATTATAAGAGCATCATACCCTGCCTTTTTCAGCCATGGTCCGAAATGACCGCCTGCATGGCAGTCTGTAAGGGTATTGGTAAGTGGAGATTTGAACGATGCACTGAACCGTCCCGATGTAGGGGCTTTTGTCCCTGTAAGGGGTCCGGTAGTGAATACGATCTTATTTTCAGCGCTTAGCGGGTCGGTCTTTGGGTCCACTTCATCAGAGATTATCTTTGCACCCAGGCCCCTGCCACCGATAAACATCCTTGCTGTTTGCTCGTCCAGCTTTTCATTTGTGATTTTACCTGTTGTCAGATCAACTCTCAAAATCTTATTCATATATGCCATATCATTTCCTCCTTACCCCGTAGTAAGTATAGATTTATTACCTACAAGTTTGATAGCTGAACCGGCATCTTCATCTTCATTTTTAAAAATTCCTGCCAGAAATGCCATGAGTTTGGCAAGAGCAGTTCCAAGTAAGAGCCGGGGGAGTATTCAGGGATGAAAAGACATAACCTCCCGAAATACGTTTCGGAACTATCCGATTGCGGCTGGCAAATATGTGGCTTCAATTAAGGATAACATCGGCTTGTTATTCGATGTTCAATTTATTTTTTAACTTATCAAATGCAAATTGGGCATCATCCAGTGTTTTTGTACCCACAATGTTGACCTTGCCGGTCCTGAAGATCATAAGGGTAGCATTGTATTCGGGTATTTTATAGACCAGTCCGACAAAACTTTCCGGGTGGTATTCCACGTTCTCAAATCCGAGTTCTGATGCCAGATGCATCAGGTTGAGGGAAGTGCCCAGATCCTGCGCAGCGACGATGTTTCGGATATTGATATTGATTGCTGTTTTGTGAATGTCAATCTTCTTCAATACATCCAAAAATACCAGTTGCCATTTCTCGATATCTTCAAAATGTTTTAAATTGCATACGACTGTGCCATTTTTTAAAAAAATAGATGTACACTTAGGATTCGGGATGCGATGTACTACACCATCGAACTTTTTTGGATTGTATGGTGCATTGAGTTTATTGGCAATGTCTGATAGGTCCAATGACATGCCAAGGTCAGTGGTGATTACCACATTTACGACATTTAACATTCTGGATTGTAATTGTTAATCATTGTATTTTTATGTTGTTATTGAATTCAGAATGTATTCTAAAAATATTTGATTGAAAAAAAGTTAAAAACGGGCCCGCCGCGATTCGAACGCGAGTCAATGGGTGTCTTCATAGCTGCAATGCAGTTATTTCGAAGCCCATTAGGATGTCCTGGCTACCCTACGAGCCCGCAGGATACCTCTTGATAGAAATAAGATGTATTAAAGTTTTCTACGCAAAAGGGCGCAAAGGTGAGCCAGAGCAAGATATGTGTGGAACAGTGTATCAAGCATGCCATGGAACTCAGGATGCGATTTTGCTGAGTGGTGCGAGTTCTATTCAGGGATCATGGATGAACTTGGCAGGGTGTAGTTTTTTTACGGTGTGATTTTCAGTTATGGAAAAAAATAACCGCAGAGGGTGTTGAGGTCGCAGAGGGTGTTGAGGTCGCAGAGGGTTGTGTTTTTAGTAATTTTCGCTCTTTAAAATTGCATTATATTTCGAATTCAAAAAATCGGGGTATGGTTTTGAATTCGTAATTGTAATGAAAAAAATAATTTTAATCGTTATACTCCCACAGATTTGTTGCGGTTGGGTGTGTCGTCGCAACGTTTGACTATGATGATAAGTGACGAGTAATCAATAATCAACTATATTATCTGCATCTTATGGAAATATGCCGCCTGCGGCGGTTGCTACATTATTTTTAGTTTCAAAAAATACCTTTTAACACTTATCCAAGTAAACCAACATCAAAATCGTTTTGTACCATTACCACACAACATCTACACAATGATACCACAAGACTATTATGACATAATCATCGTAGGCGCCGGACCTGCGGGTTCAACGGCAGCCACATACGCAGCAAAAAACGGGGCATCGGTTCTTCTGATCGACAAGAAAAAAGATATCGGCACACCACTTCAATGCGGTGGATTTCTGCCGCACTATGAAGAGTTGCAGGCACTTATACCGGATGCTGAACTGCCCTTTACTCTTGAGAACTATCCGGCAGACTGTGTGCTCACAACTACCAATTACCAGCGATTCATATCTCCTAATGGAGATTCAAAAGGGTTTGAGGTTAATGCAGATGCGCTTGATAGACGGCGGTTTGACAAATATCTGGCAAAAGAAGCAGTCAAAGCAGGTGCAGAACTTCTGGTTGGGACAAATGTAAAATCAATCAATGGAACAACAATAGAAGCAGACGGCATTTTTGGAAAATTTACATTTAATTCAAAAGTCATCATAGGAGCAGACGGTCCCAACTCGATGGTTGCCAGGTCAAAAGGACTGATCGGTGAACCGGACCCGATGGGAATGGCGACAGCACTGGAATATGAACTTACAGGTGTGAATGTTGACACGAATGCCGTCGAGATGTACTTTGGTCGGGACTATGTGCCTGGGGGATATGCATGGATAATATCACAGGGTGGTGACAGCGCAAATATCGGTGTCGGCATTCGCAATGCATTGTGCGAGAAAGGCGTATCTGTTCGTGATTATCTTCACAGGTTCATGTACGAACATCCTGTTGCCAGTGAAAAACTGAAGAACGGAAAGATCGTTTCTGTGATCTCCGGTTTAGTGCCGGTTGGCGGTTCTCCGAAAGTTACTGCCACAGAAGATACCCTCATCGTAGGCGATGCCGCAGGACACCTAATCGCAACCAACGGCGGCGGGATACCTACCGCAATGGTTGCAGGAAAAATTGCAGGTGAAACTGCGGCAGAGTTCATAGCCGGAAAATGTGCGCTTACCGATTATGAAAAGCGTTGGAGGGCACAGATCGGACTTGAGATCAAAACGGCTCTGTATGTAAGAAAACTCATGGATGGCCTCATGCGCTCTGATGCAATGATGTCATCTGCAGTCAAGATGATATCATCAGAACACATGAAATCATTACAGCGCGGACGATTGCCCGATCCTGTCAAAAAAACACTACTTGGAATGAACATGGGATTTGCATGACAATGCACGTATTCGTATATGGTTCGTTGAAATTACATTGCTCAAACCATGAGATCCTAAAAAATGCAAAATTCATTTGTGCATCACATACATCCGAAATGTATACGATGCTCGATCTTGGTAAGTTTCCCGGCGTTGTGAAGATCGATGATGATTCAATTCCCAAATCAAAGATCAATGGAGAAGTTTACGAGATAGACTATGATATACTCAAATACCTGGATGAATTTGAAGGAATCTGGTTCACACGTGAGATGGTATCAATTGAATGTGGAATATCGGTATGGATGTATTTCTTAAATGCCATACCAGATGAATACGAAATAATCGAAAATGGCATCTGGGGATTTTAGAAGAGAAATTTAATCAAAACAAATCAAATTTGCGACATCATATCGCAGGAAACACCATGATGAAAAACACTACAAAAGACACAATTTACTACGAAGCATACGGAAACCTGTATCTTAACATCACAAATCAATGTAGTGCAAACTGTGTTTTCTGTATTCGGGATTTTTCAGATGGTGTTTATGGATACAACCTGCGCCTTTCACACGAACCAACTGCAGATGAGATCATAAATGAACTGGACCCACTCGATCTTTCAAAGTACAAAGAAGTGGTATTCACAGGGTTTGGGGAACCCACGATACGACTTGATGAATTGCTTGAGGTCACACGCTGGCTGACTGAGCGCAACGTGCTCGTCAGACTTGATACAAATGGACATGCAAATCTTATCAATCCACACAGAGATGCAGTCTCCGAGTTAAAAGAAGCAGGATTGAGCGCCGTGTCAGTTAGTCTTAATGCCGAGTCTGAAGAATTGTACAACGAACTGTGTAGACCTGTTTATGACAATTCATATAAGGCAATGCTTGATTTCACAAAAGTAGCACTTGATGCAGGAATGCAAACACGGATGACTGTTGTTGGTGTACCGGAAATCGATATTGAAAAATGTGAACGTATCGCACATGAGATTGGTGCTGATTTTCATGTGCGTTAGAGGATTTCGGTAGAAATAATCGTTAGAGGATTTCGGTAGATAATATGTATTTGTATATCAGCGGTAAGAAATCTGCGTAAATGAAATTATTGTATTTGTATAGATGTAGTATGATGGCTGCATAAATGTGATTATTCTATCTGAAACCAAAAACAGTGCGACCGCCGCCAGGCGGCACGTTCCATACCTACCATCCGTTCGCATTCACAAAATAC
>JAUSPM010000167.1 GCA_030655675.1 Methanosarcinaceae archaeon
ATATCCGGATTTGTAGTCAAATGTGACTCAACAGGAACAATTGGTTGAGATTGTGTAGACATGAACGATCTTTCGATTTCCCAGACACCGATCATGTTGTAATTGACACCAATGCTTTTGAAACCTCCATCGATCAGGATATAATCATCACCAATATCTTCAACGAAACCTTCAATTATCTTCCCATTTGTTAAAGTCAAACTAACTTTCTGGTGCTTAGATATACGTTTTTTGAAAATGTCAATCATTTTAACCCTCCGGGTATACATGTTTTTTCTACATCAATTCATATCACTGCAATTCTACCGGCATCCGTGATGGTGTACCCATCCTCTCCTAAAATATATCCCATAGCCTTGAGTTCACGCAGATGTTTATAAGCCATACCTTTGGAAATATCTACACTTTTACTAATATCATTTACCGATGTTATGCCAGATTGGATATTCTCAAGTATTTTCTTTTTTGTATCGGAGATGTTGAATCCAAGTATTGGGAAGTCAATAATGGAGTTGTCCTCTTCCGTGACATAGACGATACGGTCCACCATGTCGCTTCTGGCATAGGCGCCAAACAGCGCTCCGAACGCCTGTGGTTTCCGGCCGCCTGATACGTTTATGTGGACCCTGTTTCCGCTTGCATGTTCTTCTTCAATGAGATCGACAACATCCTGTGCCACACGAACAGTGTCATAGAGTGAAGTGACCTTCTTTTCAATTTTCAGAACTTTGCCGAATGTCAGTTCCAGTGTATCTTCAGATGAGCGTTTCTTATCATCCACATCATCCTCGGTCAGGAGAATGATCTTTGATGGGGAGAGCCGGGTTATGCAAACGATTACCGGCTCAAGAGTGTATATTGTAGAGATCAGTGTTATATCAGACATTAATATTGTATTTGAGTGTATTAGTTATATGCTTTTCCATAACATGTATATGTTATACATTGAAATAGGCATAAGATATATATAAATTGTATGTTATTATATGTTTACCATGTAATTAAACATAATTGCTATTGTACATATACATGCTGAATTTTACATGGATGGAAGTTGGTGAAAAAAATGGTGACAATTGAATTGAATGAAAAGATGTATTATGCATGTGGATTGTGCAGTACCGATTCAAAGGTGCAGTGGCATCGCCCGGGCACAAAAACATGGCATGAACACAAGAAACATATCGATCTGGATGAAACCAATTCTGACAGACCTAAGTATTTCTGGTGTACTCATCACAGGCGACCGCATGATTTTAAACGCGAGTGTCTGAAGTATAAAGCCCAGATCACTCACAATGGTGAAAACGGAAATCATAACAGTCCTACTATCCAGATGTCACATGATGATGTGCTGGTACAAATACAGAAATTTGTAGAGAGCCATTCTGATGCGGTGAAATGGAAAAAAGTGGTGAGGACAAATAGTTTGCCGTGGCCGTGTGATCGAAAGACCCGACTACTGGTTCCTGATATAATATATTGTAAACCTGACAATTCAGTGAAGTTTCGATATTCTATCACGAATGTGATCGAGTTTGAGAGCGAAACATCTGCTGACACTATCGCCAGTAAAGTAGAGAGGTTCAACGAGTCTTCAAGAAGAATGATCGTGGATGGGGCGCAGAGTAAGAGTGTGTTACCAAGGATCATTTTCCTGTATGATGCTCAAACCAAAATATCTATTGAGGACGTAAAAAGAGCTGTACAGCGTATAGAAACTGCATATCTTGACGAAGTAATTGTGGATCATTACGATGACGGTGGAGTTTGGTTTGAAAAATATTTCCAATAATCCCATTCAGTATTGTACAATTGCAGGTCATGAACACGGGTTATAATGCAATCATTGTTTGATTGAATGTAAACTGTTTGATTGAAAAAACATGAGAAACAAAGGTGATCCTAATCCCATTAACCGACCATAATCTGTTCAACCTCCTCCCTCAAGTCAGTGAGATATTCAATTCAGAGGATGCCGTCATCTACACCGATGCCACCAAAATTCTCATAGTTGCAGACCTGCACGGCGACCTGAATGCATTATACTCCGCCCTTCGCATAAGATCTGACCTTGGATGTGATACCGTGATCTTCCTGGGCGATTACATAGATCGTGGACCTGCATCACTGGACGTTCTTGAGAAAGTGTTCTCATTGAAGATCGCAGAACCTGAGAAGATAATTCTCCTGCGCGGGAATCATGAACTCAAAGAGACGAACCGGTTCGAAAAACTGTTTGAGGATCTGGAATATGATGAAGACCTTTATGCCAGGATCAATCGAGTGTTTGACAAAATGCCGGTCGGTGCGGTCATTTCGAATAAGATATTCTGTGTTCACGGCGGAATCCCCGGACCTGTGAAACTCTCGGAGATCACCAAAGAGGATGCATACCCATATGTCTGGAACGATCCGTCTGAAATGGATGGGATCAATCAGTCAATCCGGGGACCGGGAATGCGAACCTTTGGCGAGGATGTTTTCGATGAGTTTTTGCAAGTTAATGGATTGGAGCGGATGGTTCGGGGGCATTCGGTGGTTGAAGGAGGGTTTAAGTGGTGGTTTGGGGAGAGGTTGTTGTCGCTGTACTCTGTACCGGGTTATTGTGAGAAGGGAGCTGTTGGGGTTGTGAAGGATGGAATAATT
>JAUSPM010000175.1 GCA_030655675.1 Methanosarcinaceae archaeon
AATTATGTATTATTATATTATTAATCCGACCAATGTGAATAATTGCATACGATTAGTGGTTTGGAAACATGCCGCCTGCGGCGGTTGTACTGGTTTTGGTTTAAGATAAAACACTCTCGTTTGCGCAGTTATCTCCCTACAGCTATACAAATACAAAAATTATTACACCTTATGAAGCCCTTAGTATAAGACATGAGACTGGTTTACTTTTAGGGATCTTCCAGACCGAGATACGTTACGCAGGACCACGCGAGGCGATCTTCCATGCGATCGTGCGCAAGAATTACGGTTGCACTCATTTCATTGTAGGTCGTGACCATGCAGGTGTTGGTTCATTCTATCACCCATTCGCAGCACAGGAAATATTCGATGAGTTAGAGGACCTTGGCATCACTCCGATGTTCTTCAGATCATTCTTCTACTGTAAGAAATGTGGAAGCATTGCAAACGACAAGATATGCCCACATCCGAATGAACTGCATATCGACTTCAGCGGCAGTAATATGCGAGATGTGCTGGTCAGCGGTCAGCGCCCATCAGCAGATTCAATGAGACCTGAAGTGGCAGATGTGATTCTTACATACGAAAATCCGTTCGTTGAGTGAGGTTTACCTCACTCTTTTTTTTAAAAAAAGAATGAATAGTAAGTTTAGGCTATTTTCAATAGAGTTTTACGTACAAAATTCATAAATTTTTCAATTTGGAATTCAGGTTTTAAATCCATATCGCTTTCAATCACTGTTTTGGCATTGCCACTGTGAAAATGGTGCGGAAAAGTACCTATATGTGCCCACGTTTTATGTGGTGCATTATCGTAACGATATATAGTCCCATCAATTCCAGACCGATCCCAGTGATATGAATATTTTCCGGAAATCGAGATCCACACATCTGCAAAACTGCCATCAACAAATTCAATTCTCAATTTGGATGGTTCTCCTGAATGGAGTTTTAGTATATTAGTTTCCAAAACGATTTCTTCGTATGTTTTGGCAATTGACTCAAGAAGTAGATACGCTTCTAACATGTGAAAGTTCCGTTTTCAGTTTGTCGATCGTATTTTGAAGATTTTCAGTTGTTATCAAGTCTTCCCACCCTGGATGTTCTGGAATAGTGCCGTCGGCCACTTTGTCTTCAAATTCATTTATGGATGATATTTGGTATCTGGACATAATCTCCAGTCTATCTGCCATACACGCTTTAATTTTGGATTTAAGGTACTCGACAATACTTTCCTGAACAAGCGTGTCTTCATTTATCCCAAGATCTCTTGATACATATCTGACAGTTTCAATGGCGCTACTCATAGGGAACTCCTTCTGAATCGAATATTTTAGATTTAGTTTGTGTTATATTTAAGGTTGTTGTATCAATAAATATTATTATTCATTGACCATGAAATCAGTGTTTCAGACCAGTTTATCCATAAACCGCATATCAAAGATGTCTTCCTCAACCAGTACCCTTGAAATAAATCCAAGTTCATGTAACACAGGCACGAACTTCATTGTAGATCCGATATACCCATCAAACAACGCCGCCGAATATTTTGGAGAAACACCGTACACCTCATATACAAAATCCGAATCAACCACGCCAACCTTATCTGCAACAATTTGTGCAGCCTTCTGTGGTTCCTTGCGCATGAAAGAACAAGCTCTGTCATGAACCTCAATAAACCTTGACACCACATCAGGTGAATTTTCGATCAGGTCATTGCTTGCAATAATACCATAACTCGGATTATTCGGCCACAACTTATCAGGCGGGATCACTATCCTTACACCTATACCTGCACCGCAAAAACGTTTTGCAGCAACTGCAAGCGAAGGAGTGCCAACTGCAACTTCAATATTACCATCAGCCATTCCCTCAGGGATCATGTCAGCCCATTCGTAGTTCTGCACAGTGATCTCGCCATCCAGCCCTGCATTCTTGATGCAATTCCGAATGATGACATCATGAATAGAACCACCCGGCGGGCAGGCTATGGTCAATCCCTTGAATTGCTGAAAAAAAAGTTGTGGGCTCTGGCACTCTTCCAGCGACCGGAACCTTGACGATGCGATCATCACCGTACCTTCAACATGCCCACCGGCAACGCATTTGATGGGCACGCCGCGGTCGATCCCGATCATCACAGGGGGGAGCCCGACATATCCCATATCAACCTCGCCTTTTTCGAATGCCCGGACAATTGCAGGTCCGCCTCCGAAAAGACTCCAATTTGCTTTTATGTCGGTTTTTTCTAACCAGTCCGTACCCATCAAGATGAATGAGGTATGGTACATGGTCGAAAGGTGACCAATATTGAGAGAATCCGGCATTTATATCAAATCCATTTTTGACAGCGAGTCAATCCACCGCAGGCGGCGCATCCCACCATCACGGGTAAAATATTCACATTGTTACAATTAATGAGCAAATTGAATTATCATATAGATATTATGCATCATTTTCGTGGAGTATACATCTTTCAAATTCTATACTAAACAATATCTACTTTTTGTGACTTTCTGCCACAGAGGCACAGAGCCGCAAAGAGAACGTAGCAACATTCCCTCTGTGTACTCTGTGGCTGTCAAATATAGTTTTAAATTATACTTGCGGAGTAGTATATATAACGGTTAATTCGACGGATATGAATGATTTTTGAGGGGGTGGTGTAGGAATATGCCGCCTGCGGCGGTTGTATTATTTTTTTGTGTTAGATAATACAATATAATTTATGTCGCAATCTTACAACAGTTATACAAATACATAAAAACTATGTCTTTTCCACATAGATAATATACTCGCCATCTTTTTCTTCAACTGAAAGCAATTTATTTCCGCTCTTCTTTGACCACTGGTCAATATTCTGAGGCGCTACCGCGTCATCGGCAACTATTCTGAGAATCTCACCGGGTTCTAAACTATCCACCTTTTTCTTTGTTCTTACAAGAGGATAAGGGCAACATTCGCCCTTTACATCCAACTCATAATCGGCTACAATGTCTGCCTCTGCCATATTTATCCTTGTCTCCTGTTTTTCGTGCACTTCACAATACCAGAGTCACGTCACTCTCAAGTATCCTGTCAGTAAGTTCACTGATAGTAGTCTTTTTGATACCTTCAATAATCTCGCCATCAGTGATGCCGCGCTTTTGGAGGTCGCTGTCCAATACATAGAAATCAAATAGGTCAAGGTTATTCTTGATCTCATTCTCGATTGCCGGAATATTCTTGTCCCATCGTGCCACATCGCCATAACCCGTCTGCTGTCCGGTAACAACTGCATGCACTGCACCGCTTACAAGTGTAATGCTCGCTTCATTGTCCGCTGCGGACTGGGTTGCTGCGAGAGGGATTGCGCCAAAGACTTCTTCCTTTCCGTATGGTGGCTGTGTTACTATAATATTTACTTTTTTGCTCATATCGATCACCCGAGAAGTATAGTTTTATCTGATTCTGCAATCCATTCTGCAAGGTCGTAGAGACCTCCGATTACCACACCTTCTGTCTGTGTCTTGGTGACACCGCGACTTTCAGTACATTTAATGCAGGCAATTGCATCGGCTTTTGGATTTTTCAATCCTTTCTTCAATACATCGGAGAACAGTTTCTCAACCGATGGATACTCTTTTGGTGCCTGATTGCCGTTTCCGATCAAAGTGGAATCCAGATAGTTAAAGAAGTTCACTGTGATGCCTTTTTCCTTCGCTGCATGAGCCAGCCTGATCAGTGTGAACGGTGCTTCATCGCCGTATGGGCCGCGAACAGATACCAATGTAATTTGTTTTCCTTCTGTCATCTTCATCTACTCCTTAGAACCACGCCGTTCGATCATAATCGTCCACAATGAAATCAAGCAAAGTCTCGATTTCCTTGATCTCAACGCCATCTATGAGTTTGTCATAGATGCCTCTGGACAATACACTCTTGTCATCTGCAAACACCTTGATACCTTTTTTCTGGATCTCTACGATCCTTTCGCTGAAACCACCGTGACGTGCAGCCGTAACTCCGTCCTCTATAAGGTAAAGGGACACATCGGCGCCCTTTCCTTTTGCCTCTATGGCAATGTCGGTGACAAGTTCCGGTATTTCAGTAGTGAATGGGTCCTTGCTAAGCACCAGTAATAGTTTTGTCATTTTTTAACCTCATATATATTATTTTATAATTGTCTTATTTTGTTATTTGTTATTAGTTATTAATTATACTTGTAATTCAATTTTAATCCTGATTTAACAATTTATCAAGATCCTTTTTTCCGTCCTTGAATTCCCTGCACAATTTCTGGTTCTCATGCAAATACAGTGTAGCATCGCGCTCCACCTGCCACATGAAATCCTCATCCAGATGAGGACCATGGCCATATCCGGGACATTCATCAATTGGCTTTAGATGCATTATTGGCTCATCCGCCTGCATCACACCGGATATTTCGAATGGGAGTAACCTGCACACCATTGGCTTGTACGCATATATGGTACATCTCGAATCGTCATCAAGAAACAAACATGCACCATTGTTCTGTTTTAAGAACAATCTTGCTTTCTCTTCATCAAAATCTGCGAACTCTTTCCAGTCCAGTCCTTTTCGCTGTGAGATCTTCTTCACATCGAATATGGTCAATGGATTCCTTCGCTTACAACATGCAGCTTTACATTCCTTATAACAACATTTCCATTGTTCCACATTTTCTGATATCTTGATCATGATCTAGCCTT
>JAUSPM010000177.1 GCA_030655675.1 Methanosarcinaceae archaeon
TACGAGAATATTACCTGAAATATGTACGACAATTTACTTTGCCCCAGTATATATTTTATAATTATATAATACAAATAAATCCGAGTATAGCGAGGATTTTCTCGATTAAGTGCGAACGAATGAGCATTTTATTGGTGATGGTGAGATATGCCGCCTGCGGCGGATCAATTCGGTAGCAAAAGTCACTAAACAAATACTATTTTATAATTATATAGTGCGAGCAAATCCGAATATATACTACTCCGCAAGTATAATTCATAGCCATTTTGTAGCAGAACAGATGCAGCAAAGTAAATTGATAACTAAGAGTTACAAAAATCTGACTAGTTTAGTATAGTATGGATTTTCTTGATTTAATACGAAAATAGGAGCATTTTATTGGTGATGGAGGGATGCGCCGCCTGCGGCGGATCGAATCGGAATCAAAAATCGCTAAACAAAAATAAATACATAAAAACTATTTTTATTCCGAAGGCGTAACTTCACCTTCATCTACACCTTTATCCACAGCCTTATCCTCATCCGGAACTTTTCCCTCATCCCTGCTCTTGAACCATAACTTCCTGCTGTAATAGTTCAACGGATGACTTATGCGCTTGCACAACTCATCCTCACCGTAGCAGTTTCCGTAGGTTTTCATGGTCGCGCATGCGGGGGGCTTGTAAGTCGTACCGGATGAGCCTGATATATGCTCAATCTGGTAGCGCGTCTTTTCAACATCAAAATCAGGTGAGACGTTGAACATGTTTATGATATCATCTACAGTCATCCCAACTGTCAGTAAGAACGATGTCATGGCAAACCGCATGGAATGCGCAAGGTTGACGCCTGCCATGGTATTCGCAATGGCATGGGCAATACATGGGGGGAACAGTTCGCGCTCAACAGTCTCGAAGTCGCTGGCTCCGTACTCGGTTTTGCGCTTATCAAGGATACCCTTTATTTCATCAAGATACGGTGCGCAGAGTTCGCATATCTCTTCCGGGACTTCGATTGGTAATGAGTCATGAATGCGCGCGCGCACAACTTCCTGTAAAAGACGCGCAAACTCTTCCTTTGCGATGCGTACATTCCCATGGTCAAGTTTACGGTTCACCAACTTCCATTTGAGGTCTTTCATTGAACTGGCAAGTTTTATATAATCCGTGAAATTGATGTCGAAATGAGAGCCGGATGGGATGGCATCCACACCAAAATCATTGCCAAGGTCCTTCAGAAATTCAACATCACGAGTTTTTAGCAGTGTATATGCAGCCACCGCTTCTGCAAGTGAATATCGGCGGGTTAAAAAAGGATCATCAATGCAAGAAACAAGTATTCTTGCAAAAGGGTATGACAATAATTCATTCAATATAGGTACTTTGTCGGAATTTGTAAAAAATGGTTTTTCAATCGCTCCTAATATTGATTGTATCACTCGCTCCTTGCCGCGAATACGTGCAGAGTCCAATGAGCGTTCTATTATTAACCGATCAAGAGAAAAGCCGAGGCTACCAACATGATCGGATGCCTCTGAAATAAATGGATATAGCGCAAGGTCTCTGTCATCCATACCCTTAATCTGACTCGATTCTTGGTGCTAACAGGTATCCCACTTTTCCATCGCTGTTCGGGATCGTGAAATTGATCTTTAACGGGAAATCCATTCCAAGGCATAGAGTCACTTCATTGGATTTTGAAGCTGGTTTTACGATATCGGAAAGGTAATCCAGAGAGAACAAGGAACGTGCATTTCCAGGCTTGAGGTCGATCAATTGATCACGTGGCATATCAAGCCTCACGCGGTCGGTATCACCTTCTGCTTCCATGAAAAAGAGATCTCCTTCAACAACAAGTAACATGTGGTCACTGACCTTTTCCGCAGCCTTTACAGCCTTTCGCAGGTCCATACCATTAAGAACAACTTCTGCAGGTAAATCTAACTGTGGGATCTTTGGTTCTGCGCGGATCGTTGACGGGTCAAGCAATGAAATAGTATAAGACAGTCCACCGATCTGTAATGAGAGTTTCTGTGACAGCTCATCAAGTTCCATCAAAACCTTTTCGTTTTTATCGACCACACTTAAAATATCGGTGATTTTGGTAAGGTCTATCCCAATCTCGGAATCATCAGCTTCAAACCCCTCAAATGCACTGGCTGGCAGATCAAAACTAACCATTGCAACGTTTGCAGGATCCACAGCCCTTACTGCGATTCCTTCTGGAGATATTCTGAATCTTGCCTCATCAACAAGTACCGATAGTGATTCGATTGAATCCTTTAGAAGATTTGCATCAATTGTTGCCTTGAACATGTAAATTCTCCGTCAAATAATTTGAATTTCAACTTCATTATATCCATTAAGTTATATAAGTTTCCTTGTTTGAATCAACTTGCCGATGCCATTTGCAAATGGTCTTAGTCATATTCACGCCATGTTGTACCACACTTGACACATTTTAAAAAACGTGTTTCCGATTCATCGGCAGACCGGAGTTGCCGCAACCACCAGTATGCAACATTGTGCTCGCATTCCGGACACCGTATTTGCGTCGTTGGAAGACCTTGGGGTTCGTTACTATCAAGAACTATTACCTCGCGTTCATCTCGCTTGGTTTTAGAAATGAGTGCTTCGCTTTCCTCCGTTTTATCCAGCAAATGACCGCATTTCTTACATTTCAATACACCTTGAACCGGAAACATCATACTTTTACATTTTGGACAAAATTGCATCAATATCATCTCTTGAATTATCAATAATCATATTATGGTCAAACGCCATTCTTGGCAAATCTGTAATATCGAAAAGTCCTATATCCTCTGCATCCGAATTTGCCTTTGGTTCGCCTTCACCGGATACAAGATAACACACTGACACCGTGTGCCCTCGCGGGTCGCGCAATGGGTCAGAGTATACACCAAGTAACTTAATTATTTCGATTGAAAGACCCGTTTCCTCATGCACTTCGCGCACAGTCGCCTCTTCGGTGGTTTCGCCAATTTCTACAAAACCTCCAGGCAATGCAAAATTGCCTTGATAAGGCGGGTTCTTTCTCTTAATGAGTACAATCTTACCATTTAAGATTATTACGGCATCAACAGTCAATTTAGGGGTAATAGGCATCATTTGAACAAAACCTTTATACGAATCATCTATAATATAGAGGTACCTATTAAAAGGTGCTTAAAAAATGATAGAAAATGTACTATGGATAGCAGTTGTGCTAATGGTCATATCCTCAATTATTCCAAAACGCCAGACGATCCGCAATTTGATTGGCGGACTCGGATGGGGATTTTTTTCCATACATTGGGCGTACCAGCCAATTCATTATCTTGAGATCAACGATTATGCTAACGTAGTCTTAACACTAGTAGTTGCGGCATTTTGTCTGATGTTAGCATATTCCATGATAAAAGAGTATAAACAAAATGCTGAGCCTAACCCTGACAAAATCAATTCGATCAATGTTACCTCAATGGCGACCAGTGCAACCGCAATAGGCGCACTATTCTATTTCCCATTTGCACAGATGCCCACGATGAATACATGGATCATCTCTGCGGTCACAGATCAGGTCATGTGGATGCTTGACCTATTTAGCAAATCAGCAGTGCGTGAATCATGGGATATGATATCACTTAATGGATATAAAGTTCAGATCATATTAGCCTGCACTGCAATTGAGAGCATCGCATTGTTCACAGGTTTGATAATTTCTGTCAATGCACCCACAAAACGTCTTGCATCTGCATTTTTAGTATCGGTACCAGTTATATATGGACTAAATCTCATACGCGATGTGTTTGTTATAATAGCATACGGAGAACAATGGTTTGGTGCAAACAGTTTCGATATTGCACACCATATGATCGCAAAGATAGGTTCAGGAATTGCACTCTTTTTTATAGCTTATGCAGTAATGAAGATATTACCCGAACTTTTAGATCTAATAGACGGGTTATGGAAGTTAATAAATGAACATTTACATGCTGTTGTTCAAAAGTTTACAGGGAACCGTTAAATGCTAGCAAAAGGTTCTACCCCGTGGATTGTCGCAATTATTATATTCACCATAGTAAGCGGCGCTGGTGCATATTTCACTAAAGACCCATATATGGAATTTGCAGCATACATAGGAGTTATGTTTGTTTTATTTTTTTTATGGTTCTTCAGGGATCCTGAACGAAACATAAAGATATGTAAAAATTGCATGGTTGCACCTGCTGATGGGAAAGTGATTGACATACGTGGCAGGACTGTATGTATTTTCATGAACTTCCAAAATGTTCATGTGAACAGGATACCACTAGCCGGCACAATACGCAATGTCGAACACAAAAAGGGAGGATATATTCCTGCTTTTTGTAAAGATTCCGACAGAAATGAGCGTAACATAACAATTATTGATACCGAATACGGCGATGTAAGTGTTACACAAATCGCAGGCACTGCCACGCGCAGGATTATCACCTATGTGAAAGAGGGTGATATATTACAACAAGGTCAAAGGTTTGGTATGATACGTTTTGGTTCACGTGTTGATGTTACAATTCCTGAAGTGTTTGACATATCATGCAAAAAGGGAGATCGAGTCTATGGCGGAGAGACTGTGATTGCAACTAAGAACACACTCAACCAAGGGGAATAGACACCATGTTACAAAATCTAAAAATCCCCGATGTCGTTACACTTTCAAATGCACTGTTTGGACTGGCTGCAATGATCGTAGCATCTAATGGACGCTATGACTTTGCATGCATATTATTGTTGATGGCAGCCGTTGCTGATGGTGTTGATGGCTACCTTGCGCGCCGACTGGGTGGCAGTGATCTTGGTGGAACGATGGATTCACTTGCAGATGTGATATCTTTTGGTGTAGCACCTGCTTTTATTGTATATTCCGCATACAGCGCAGAGCATCCATATCTGATAAGTGTGGCAGTAAGTCTCTATGTTGTTTGCGGGATACTCAGGCTTGCCAGATTTAGTTCCATACAAAAAACCGTAACTGATTTTGAAGGACTGCCCATCACAGCAGGTTCTGTTATGATCGTATCATATTTGCTCATTGATGCAAAATATATAAGTGCCTACTCAGTAGTTGCTCTTGTTGTCATACTTTCACTTCTCATGATCAGTACATTTACATATCCTAAATTCAGTAACATCCGAACCATGGCACCAGTGTCTGTTATGTTTGGACTGGTCATTCCATCATTTTTCATAAAAATTGAGTATACAACATCACTTTCGCTTATTCTTTTTATTGCAATGGCGATATATGTGGCATCTCCCGTAGTAAAAACCAATAAAATATTCAAGGGGGATTAAAATGAGCGGAAAAGATGTTACCGACAGGGATAATGCATTATTCGAAGCAGGGATCAAACTTGGTGCTTTGTACCATCAATTCACAGGTTCACCTGTTAATCTTAAGACCGTGGAAAGCCTTGAAAATGCGATTGCACAAAGCATTTCAGTCCAGCCGTTTGTTGAAGATATAACGGTCTCAATCGACAGGGATATGGTGCGCTCAAACTTGAATGATGAGTTTGGATACTGTGAACTTGAAGGACGTATGCTTGATGTTAGGATCAATGTTAAGTATGGTTTGGCAAAAGTGCGGGTTGCGCTTGAATTTGATGCTGAACTTAAATATCCGATGATGCGTATTGAAAGTGTGGAGTAGGTTTTTAGATTGTGTGGGGGTCCTGGATGTGGCAGTTAGTACAACCGGATGGCAGGTTACCAATTGATTTGATATGACATGAACTACACCGCCTATCATTCAGTAAAAAATCATGATAAATATGTAGATGATCCAATCCGGGATAATTAATATAGGACTTACCATGACATTTTGCACATTCTTGAACTGCACCATGTGATGGATGACAGAGTACACACGACCCCACAGTCCCATGCATGCTATTTTCTAATTTGTTATATTGTTCCTCATGGCATAATCCACAAGTCGATTTTGGAATTGTCGAACTTGCGTCATAAATTCCAACCACAATCGTATGCGCACTTTCTCCGTGACATTCCAGACACTCGCTATTTTCAACTTTCACATTTGAACCATCATGCAAAGCATGACAACCTGTACATGAGGGTATTCGCCCGTGTGTTGGATGACAACCTACACAATCCACATTAGCATGCCTCCCACTCAAATCAGGTTTTACATGACAATCTGCACAATTCCTTTCCACAAAATCCCCGAGTTTAAGATTTTCATGTGCAAGATGACATGAAACCTCACAACTTTGTACACCTGCGTGAGGGTTTATTTCTGTAGCACTTAATGTAGTATCAAGATCATGACATTTAATACAATCCACCTTAAGCAGTGATGTATCTGCAGTCACGTTTCCAGTATAAACATATGACACAATTTTCTTCAATATTGTCTTTCGCACTTTGTCCCTGTTCTCGCGCCCGGGTGGTGAATGACAGTCAATGCAGATGATCCCCTCATTCTTGTGAATCTTAATAAGAGGGTAATCATCCGGATTGGAGTAAGATTCGTAGAATGGTTCCATTGCATGGCAGTTGGAACATATATTTGGTGTATCCATATATTTTAAAGAAGCATTTACACTAAATACTCCCGCTAAAACAATAAGAACTGTTATAAGTACAAGTGATACGCTTTTTATATTCATATAAATAACCAAAATGTGTTATAAATAAAGTATAATAAATAAAATGCTTGATTATTTATATAAATGTACCTAACTTGCCTCGGAATCTTCCAGTATGTCACCAAGCAGTTTTGATATTTCTTCGGGCATCTCGCCGACACCTTTCATCTGGTCTGCAAGATACGAATGATTGACCAACAATTTTGTGACCTCGATCATATAATTTCGCTTAAAATCACTCATCTTATCAAGATTTGATAACTTGAACGTATAGAACTCGCGGAATGCGTCCAAAAGAGATTGGTTTAGTTCTTCAAGCGTCATCTTTTCCGGTTTTATGATAGGCTCCACAAGGTTATATTTGCTGTAATCGAATACTTTTACATGCGGTTTTAATATCTCATATATTTCCGAATATGGCCATGGTGCAATTGCTAAAAAGAATGCCAAATCCGGATTGTATTCTTTTGCAAGGTCAACCGCCTTTTGTATGGATTCTTTTGTATCGTTTGGCATACCAAGCACAAATGATGTTTCAGAAATTATCCCTGCTTTATTGATCAAATCAATCGCTTTTTTTGATTGGTCGATCATCAAATTTTTGTTGAACACTTCAAGTGTGTCCTGACTTGCAGATTCTACTCCGACATATATATGCAAGACCTTTGCCTTGTAATATTTGTCAAGAATATCCTCATCACGCAGTATGTCATCGACTCTTGTTTCCATCAAGATCTCTACATCAAGGTCCTTTTCAATGAGAAGATCAAGTATTTGCACCCACCGTTCACGGTCATATGTTGGGATCTCATCAGCGATCATAACAACATCAACACCGTATGTCTTGTTCAGATATTCGAGTTCCGAAACAAAATTTTCCGGACTTCTGCCCCTCCATGTACGTTTCCAGAACAACTGCTGAGAACAGAAAGAGCACTTTTCCATGCATCCTCTTGATGAACTGACGACAGCAAGTATAGAATCTTTTTTTGTCCTGAATGAATAATCATCCCATTCGATCAGATCCCAGGCAAGTGGTAAAGCATCAAGATCCTCAATAAATGGCCTGTCCGGTGTGGACACCACACCATCTTTCCAGTAGGAAATGCCTAATACATCTGATACATCACTTCCCGAAAATACATGAGTGAACAAATCTGTGGTTGTAACTTCGCCTTCACCACGAATTACATAATCCACACAATTATGTTCATCCCGGAGAATTTCATCCTGACAAAATGTTGCGTGAACACCGCCAATAAATGTTACAATTGAAGGATCCACTTCTTTTGCAACCCGAAGTACGTTGATACCTTCGTATATACTGGCAGTATATGCGGTTGAACCAACTACGTCAGGTTTCACCTCTTCGATCTTTGCACGGATCTGTTCGAGAGTATGGAACTTTGTCATTGCATCATATATCTCAACATCGAATCCGGCTTTTCGGAGACTTCCTGCAATATAGACAAATCCGACATGCAACCATGAACCTGCGGATTCCAAAACCCCACAATGGTATGGAGGTGTTATTAAAAGAATTTTTTTCGTGATATTAATCAACCCCTTCGGATTCTATGCGCTTCAACCGTTTTTGCAGTTTCATGTGAAGGTAATAACCATATCCAAAGACTGCAAATAATATTATATGCTTAACTGCAATAATATTTACCCTTAAACTGCCTGTATCTTGCGTTATTGAAAGATAATCATCATACGTCAGAAGGCGAATGATACCAAATATGATGATCAATACAAGACTTGCAATTATTACAATTGAAAATTTCTTAAATATTATCCGATAGAATTTTAATACTTCAGGATGATTACTGCGCTCAGCTTCTTTTGCGAGCATCATTACCACAATGATGCATGCTAAGAACATGGCTGATGCAAAATCATGCATGAATCCGTTTGTTATAATGAGTATGTCTAACATATACCAATCCTTTTTTATTTTAACAATGTAATCTTTTATTGATTTGCCGTGATTTATTACGTATTTATATATTATATATTCATGTATGCGGAGTGATCGCTCAGGCTAAATACTGTGGATGCAATGAAAATTGTAAATATAAGTACGATCATGCCAACGATAGATACGTATGCCGCTTTTTTGCCATACCATCCATGTGTTAACCGCAGGTGCAAATATATCCCGTACGTAAACCATGATACAAGTGACCATGTCTCAAGGGGATCCCAGCTCCAGTAACTGCCCCACGTCTTGTTTGCCCATACCGCACCTGTGGCGACCATTACTGCTATAAATAAAAAACCGGCCGCTATGAAACGATAACTTAGATCATCGAGTGCTTCAAGTGAGGGCAGACGTTCATAGAAATTGCTTACGCTTTCCTTACCACTCTTAAAAATGTAAAAAATACCACAACTGGTGCCGATCAATACTGAACCATATGCAAGTTTTGCAAACCCGATATGTGCGATCAGCCAGTAACTTTGTAGTGAAGGTGTTATCGGAGAGATTTCCTGAGGAAGTGTTGCAGTTATCCCCATCATGATAAATAAAGCAGGCATCACAAGGACCCCTGTTAGTTTAATTTTGTCCATTTTGTATTGCACGATCAAGAACACTAATACGGCAACAAGAGCTGTTGAGGATAGTATCTCAAACATTGTTTCATATGGACCGTGGCCACCCTCGATCCAGCGAAGTGCCAGGGATACTGTATGAAATACTGCACCTAACACGGCAAACTGGGATGCCCGGACTGTCCAGTGATCTTTTCTAAATGTCATGCTGAAAATGTATGCTGCAGCACTTATTGCGTACATTGTTGCCGAAGCCAAAAATAATATTGATTCAGTATCTGACATGTTATGTGCCTCCAATTTCATTACATATTTCTAATAACTCGTCTTTAAAAGATAATATCTTTTTGTCTGCTTTTCCGCCAATATTAATTGTTATTCCAGTACTGTCGGTTGTGCCTGTTGTGTTATTATCATTGTCTACTATCTCCACCCATATGCGTCTTGGAATATAGAATAATGCCGCTGTCAGGCTCAAGAGACATATCAGCAAAGCAGAATAAAGGATAGGAATGCTTGCATCCCTGTGAATGTAAAAACTTGCCCAATATTCGAGGTCATTGAATTCCAGTGACATCTCAGTTGAATCGAGATCAAACTTTATGGAATCGTTCAATTTGAGTGGACCGCTGTAGATCAGTTCACCGTTCTTGCTAAGATTTAGATATGCCAGAGGATTGTTGGGGAAATCAGATATCGATATTATTTCATCCCCGACAATTGCATCCGGATATAGTACCACATCAGCCAAAATACCGGTGTCTGCAATATTAAAGGAAGCTGTATACTGGTGATCATCCGTGTATGATGCTATGATATACGAACCTGATATTGAATCATTACTTCGCAGAACGAACAGTGGAGCAAAACCATATTCATTCCTATCGATTGAAAAACCTTTGTAACGCAGTGGATTGTTTACGTATATGGTATCTTCTTTGATGACCTGACCATTTTCAGACAAAAGCACGTCTGCTGCAAATCCCCTCCATTTCCCATTCAATTCATACGACGGATGGAATTTTGTGAGATGAATGTTGAAATACTTGTGCTGTTCTCCAAAAAAAGGTCCTTCCTTTATGTGTATGTAATTCGAATGAGCTTCAGTGAAATCCTGACCATCAATTATCTGGGCAACACCATGCATTTGCATTGCCCCTCCATAGAACGTAGAGAGTAGGATTACTACAAGAGAAAGATGAAATATCGGACTTGAAAGTGAACCATACCTGTTCTTTTCTGCGAATATCTGATTGCCTTGCTGCGTTGTAATGTATCCTTTACGATTCAATATCTTCTGAAGGTCTGATATTGTTTTTGTAGCTGATCTTTTTACCACGATAGAATGATGGTTTTTCAATTTAAGAATGAAATCCGAATCTGTAAATCGCACCTGACCATATACCCTGTTGAGCGATGTCTTTATTCGAGGCAGGCTGCAAAAAAATGTATTAACTCCAAGTAGAGCAAGAATTGTCAGGAACTGCCATGAATCGTATATGTTGTTCAGGTCATAATACTGGTTAATGGCCGACACCAGTGGATGATCTTCATTCCACATGGCAACGTACGCATCACCTGCACGCGATTGCTGCGGAATGAGAGTGCCAAATGCTGAAAGTAGAGTGATTGTCACAAGCAGGACAATTGCAAGTTTACGTGACCTCAATAAAGAGTATATTGCTTTTGGTATCCTGCCGGCAGTCATAGTTTGATGGATTATTAATTGGAAAGCATGTCATCTACTATTGTTGAGCATGTTGCTTCCTGAGCACCTGAAATCATATCATCAGATATTGTTGAACATATTGAGTTTTCACCCGCAACAATCATTTCATCGGCTATCGTGGAGCATGTTGCTTCCTGATGTCCTGTGATCATTTCATCAACAATTGTTGAACAATTGTCTTTCTGTCCATACATTTTATTTTCATTTCCCATTTACATCACCTTTGTTTTTTTGTACTTTTTGGCGCGGCGTGGTACCTGCCATTTAATAAGACTGTGTAAGAATGAATCTATGAAACGCCCCATGCGGTGTTCTGCCATTTGACCTACCATGTTGTCTATTGGCGTTGTTTTGATCTCGCCTTCTTTTACACCAGCACGGCCTATTATTTCAAAGCCATTTTTAGTTTCGTATCCTAGATTATCTGTCTGAACTTTTATAACCATTGCCCTATTGGCAAGATCACAGTGACGAAGCAAACCTATCTCACCCTCGGGTAACCGTTCGAATGTTTTTGTATCGACTGCGATAGTCCTGGTCCACGGAGGCGAAATCTTGAACCTTGGCTCATCTTTGCTTGACACATGATTTTGCAGTACGTTATCGAAATAATTGGTGCTGCTCTCCCCTGTTCCATAAGTATTGACACAATGGTTTTGTGGTATGCCGAGTATCTGTTCGCATTTTTGGTGATATTCATTTCTTGAACATTCACCGAATTTTCCTGAATAGCCGCCACCATCAGATATCCTGCTGCCTTTGGGAAGTTCAAAGGAAATACCTTCCTTCTCGCATGCATTGAAGAAGTACACAAATCCGGATGTTGCACCTATCAAGGCGATCGGTTCACCACTGTCTTCTGCACCCCTGAGCGATCTGAACAGCAGATCTATGTTCAAACCTCTGGGCGTTATCAAAAATTCGCTGTCTTCAGTTCCAAAGTTGCGTCTTACCTGCTCAAGACCTACCGCCATTCCCATAGTGGGTGCTATTTTTGGAGATGGGACCATGAAAAGTATTTTCATCTTTTCCACATCAGGAAAGAGAAATGATCTGGTACATTGTTTATTTGCTTCGAATATCAGTTCCACTGCACTTTTATCCCTGAATATCTTTGCACGTTTTTTGGTAGTGGTACCGCCTGTCATGTATGAAAGTTCAGTCTTCTCAAGCGGAAATGATGCGATGATATGCTCTTTGAATGCCTGCGACGGTACAGCAGGAATTTCATCCCAACTGCTTATTGATTCAGGAGTTACATTTTTTCGTGTGCAATATTCACGATAAATATCGTTCACATTGAACTGGTATTCAAACTCTGCCACTGCTAATTTGTTGAAATTTATCTCGTCTGAAAGATCAATGCCTTTGTGAATGAAATCTACTATGTCAGCATCCAGTTGTTGAACAAATGGAGATTCCAATGAGTAATCCGTCATTTTTTAATCCTAAAAATAGAAAATTACCAAAACGCATATTTATATTTGCGTTCTGGTATTTGTTTTGACTTTATCTACTATAACTGCTTGAACTGATTGTTATCCTTGTATCAGCCCGGTATTCCCGATCACGATTGTCCCTAAGCCTGATCCTGACTTCGCGTTCACCGGTTCTACTTGTGCGAGATAGGTCGTAACTGCCGGTGAATGTACCATCATTGTTGTTTACCAACGTTATACTGCTTGTAACATCCCTTATCTCGAAGTACATGCGATTCATGTCAGTGTAGTCAACCCTATCAGACCATACTTTAACATATATCATGCCAGAACTACTGAATTCACGATCATTTGTCGTGAAATCCGAGTTCTTTGAAATAATATATCCTTCACCTGAAACTGTTTGTGGTACTGCTGAAAGTGTTTCTGATACAACGTTTCCTTGACCAGCAATTACATTGATATTTACTTCTTTATCAACATAACCAGATTTTGTCAATTTAACAATATGAGAACCAGCAGATACACTAGCCAGAGTTAATGGTGTTGTGCCCTGTTGAAGTGCACCATCAAGATAAACAGTTGCACTACTTGGACTTGAAGATATACTTAAAGAACCAGTAGTTGGTTGTTGGGGTGTTGCTGAAAGTGTTTCTGAAACAACTGTTTGTTCATTAGCAACTACATTGATATTTACGTCTTTATCAACATAACCGGATTTTGTCAATTTAACAATATGAGAACCAGCAGATACACTA
>JAUSPM010000183.1 GCA_030655675.1 Methanosarcinaceae archaeon
CATTAAGTAATAATGATTCGTTTGATTGCACTAATCCAACTTGCCAAAATGCTCTTCAAATCGCTCCTTCATTTTATCCCATGTCGGCAGGTCAGTCTGGCATCCAATGGACTGGACTGCATAAGAAGCAACTGTTGCTCCTATCTTGCCGCATGTTTCCAGCGAGTATCCACGTGTGTATGCAAGTAGGAATCCTGCACGGTATGCATCTCCTGCACCTGTGGGGTCAAGAGCGGTCACTGGTACGACTGGAATTATGTGTTCTTCACCGGATGTGAATATTCTGCTTCCTTGTGCATCATAGGTCACAACAATGGTGTCTATCATCTCTTGAAGTTGTTCAAAAGAAAGTCCTGTCATCTCAGAAACTCTTTTTATCTCATGCTTATTGGTGAACAGGATATTGGTGTTTTCAAGTATGCTGACAAGATGTTCAGTTGAGTATGTCACCAGATCCTGCCCGGGATCAAATGATACGAACTTTGCAATCTTTGCGATCTTTGAATTAAAAACGGGATCTGCAGTTGCGAGATGGACAAAATCCACTGATGGTGGTTCAAGTTCTTTCAGTTTTGCAGATGCGCCCCAGTAAAAGTAAGAGCACTGGTTGTGTTCCTTATCAGTAAATACGAACGCCTTTGCGGTCTTTTCATCATCGAAACGATACAAGAGTGACAGGTCAACACCGACAGATGTCAGGTGTTCTTCATATCCCGAACTTGTAAAATCTGCACCAACAGGCGAGATAAGTTGGCATTTTCCACCAAGTATCCCGATAGCAGCAGCAATATTGGCAGCCCCGCCGCCATAGAACTCTTTGTAATCAATGATAGGAGATGATTCATTGAGTCCTGCGATGTTCCCAACGTCAAAAAGACCGTCAATGGCAGTGTGCCCTACAACAGAAATCATTTATTGCGTATCCGATGTCATATTTATCCCAAAATAGTACATATTGCATATTGATAATTGTAAGTGCCAACTGTCAATTTGCAATTACTGCATTCAATTCTTTTTGCCTTTTTCGAACTCTTCTACGTCTATGACGTTTAAAGGTATATCGCGAAGTGCCTGTCCAATCACGGATTTTGCAATCCTTGCGCCGTGTTCTTCGGATTCTGCATCAAACACTTTCATTTCAAGGACAAGACCCACGATCGCGGTGTTGGCTGTTAAGAACACACTGCCAAACGGTTCTTCACATGCCGGACAATATGTGGTCCCGACATCAACTTCTACAAAATCAAGTTTCGGATTTAGTCTTTTTCCGGCTTCTGAGATGGCAACCCCTATTGCATCATCTGCTGTCTGTACGTCCCGAACCAACCAGGCGGCTTCAAGTGTTACAAGATAATTTCCCATATATTATTCTCTCCAAAATTTCAAATTTTAACGTCAATTCAATTCGTCTTCCATTAAATGATTATAATCGATTATATTGTGAACAGCACATCATCGTCCACATCAAATACACCAAGGCGTGCGCCTGCATCAAGCCATGCATGCCCATAACTGAAGCATACAAGAGCGTTGACAAGGTCATCGTTTTCAATAAAATGGATACCGTCTCCATAATATGAACTTGCCATCGTGTGATAATCACTGGCAATTTTATGCATATGAGAACCTTCGATCGGTGCAAATTTTGCTTTAGTTAGTGCTTCCTTTAGTAGTCGCTCATATCTCTTAACCTTTTCATTTAAATCTGCTGCCATATTTTCCCACCAATGTCCATTTTTACTATTTAGCACCAAATATCTTCTTGAACAATCCACCTTCTTCGCTTTCAGTAGTACGGGATGGGGTTCGCTTAGGTGGTGGAGATGTTGCAGATGCAGATGCAGATTCTGTTGGCCGTGGAGTTGTCCTTGTCTGTGATCTTGACGGTGTAAATTTGGATGTGGGTGTAGGTGTAGGCGTGGAGGTGGATCCTGCACTCTTGAGCACGTTCACAGATTCACCGCCATGCCTTGCTTTCCTGACCCTTATGTCTATCAGAACCGGTCGCTCGATATCGTTGCTTACAAGCATTGCAACACCTGGTGGCAGCCTTTTCAACTCTTCTTCAACATACGAATTTACGCCTTCAAGTCCTTTGCTTATGGATTTGAGGTCGTTCGGATTTGTAACTTTCATGATGATCTGTGTACCGCACTGTGAAAGCACGTTCTTGTCGATACGTGCCGGACGTTGGGATATGACCATCATTCCAAGTCCGAATTTTCGTCCCTCTGATGCGATGGTTCGCAATATATCAGAACTTGCAGTTTTGCTGAATCCCCGTTCCGGTGCAAAATTGTGTGCTTCTTCGATGACCAGCATACCTGGGGGCACACGGTTTACCTTACGTGCTTCAAACAGGGTAGTGCAAAGTCGTGCTACGATCATACTTTGTATGTCCGGTGCGACACCTTTTAGGTCAATTACAGATGCCCTGCCTTTCTGGACCAGTTCTTCGATCGGAGTAGGGTTGGTTGAGAGTATTCCGGTTTCGCGTATGTCCTCAAGGAGGCTGATAACATTCCATTTAGCCTTGCTCGTGTCATTCCCTACCTCAAATATGATGTCATCAAGCGTATATGTCTCCATTTCCGCCTTGAGTTTCTGTACGGCTTCGTAGAGTATGCCCATGTGTGTGCTTGTGTAATTATCAGGGAATATGGAGATAAGTTCTTTTACTGTCAGGTTTGTGCCGTTGAGTCTGAACACTTCATCCGCAGCCGGATTGATTGTTTTATTCGCAGGCGTGTAAATTGTCACCTGTGTGCCATATCCTTTCGGGGATATGCCGTATTTCTTGAAATCCCCTGAATTGAGTGCTCCTGCATCTTTTAATGATGCATACTCACTGTGCGGGTCAATTATCAATAAAGGAATATTCCGATCAAGCAATTCTTCCAGCAATACGCCTGCAGTGTATGATTTGCCGCTGCCTGTTTTTGCTAGTATGCTGCAATGTTTCTGCACAAGGCTGTTCACGCTCAAATGTACCGTTATGTCCGTGCCGTCAAGCAGGCCGATGTACATATCTTTGCCGGAGAGACCAAGTACTGAGCGTATCAGGTCACTGTCTGCTTTGAATATGTCGTCACCCGGGCTGAAAGGTGTCGTAGGTGCTCGTAAAAGTCCTGCATTGTCACGGGTTCCGATCACAGTTACTTCTGCAAGTATCCTGTCTCCGGTCTTGTCTGCGCGCTCCCCGTTCTTTGCCTCTTTGATGGAATAGGAATCACTTGAACGGGTGATGGAAAGCACCTGTGCCAGTATCCATCCATCAGTCTCGTGCCAGGCTTTTACGTAGTCACCTCTGTGAACGCCAGTGCTGTCTGATACTAATATCTTAAAATCAAGTGTTCCGGTCTCTCCGAATATTACGCCTACTGATCCACGTGCCATTTTTACTCTCTTATTTATAAAGTGATATTCTTTTTTGCAATTAATATGTCTACTATACATATATAATTACACATGCAGCCCGTAAGATATGCCGATTCGATATCAATCAATATTCAGAATATCCTTAGGTGCACCTGCAAGTTTTACAAGTGCTTCGGCTTCCAGGAAATGTAGTTCTGCCGGTATTACGAGAATGTGGAGCGGAGCGCCGAGATCAATATCAACAAGCAAACTGGCGTAATCTGCTTTAACGACCGGTGCATCTGAACCCGCGCGCGCGATACCAACCGCAATGGCATTTTCCATTACTCCTTCCTTGCGATGTGATTCAACATAAAGCAGGAGTTTGAGCGCTTCGTTTACGGTCATAAATCCTTTGTCTTTGTCGATGTCCAAGAACACAAGTGTGTGCAGCCCATTCCTCATGTTGGTTTTTATGGTGTCGTAAGGTGTTTCAGATATGACGGTAACTCCACGACTGCTGGTGTAAGGATGCGGCACTGTTGAGGCTTTTCCAAAACGGTAATTCTGGAGACCTGATAGTCCGCATACTGCAGAAGATATGGATGCACCGTGTATCAGCCGCGTCTCGATTCCGATTTCAATAGCACGAAGTCGCAGGTCAACATGAGTGGTTGAGACCATCGTGTCGCCGCCTGTGAGGAATACGACGTTGTTGTCCACTGCATCGTTTAGCCATTGCGGATCTTGTTCGACATCTTCGCGAAGGAGAAGGTGAACGTCCTTGCCGTAAAGTTGTTCCATTTTTTTGATATCGCTGCCCATTAACTGCGATGTGTAGAATTCCACATACACTTTGTCTGCATCTTTTATGGCTTCCAGACCTTTGAGGGAAATATCCCTCTCATCAAATAGACCGAGTCCTATGAAGGTAAGCATAACCCTTTTTTTGGGTGGGTTAGATGTTAAAGGTTTTGAGTGTGGGGGTGGTTTTGTTTTGATTGATTGTTTTTTAGTATTAATTTTTTCACTAAAAACAATACAACCGCCGCAGGCG
>JAUSPM010000193.1 GCA_030655675.1 Methanosarcinaceae archaeon
AAGACCTCTTGCAGCTTTATTGTGCCAGATATCCATTGTCGCACCGGATGTATCCGTAAATTTGGCAGAACCCGGCACATTGCCGTGACATGAGATCGCACAACCATATCGTGCTTTGAAATTTGGGGTGTCAATGTTCCAAAATACTGCAAAACGATCTTCTGACTGCTTATCATTATCACTGGCTGCTGCCGGATGTCTCCATTTACCGGAACTGTCCATTAACCATGAATCTGCCCTGGTAAGACTTGCTGTGGAATCTTCCCACTCAGCACGGATGTAGAGATACTCATCGCTATAAAGTGCTTTCAGTTTGATATTATCCGTTGCAGTATAAATTGCCGGATCTACTGTCACGACGTGTTCTTTTGCTAGATCCCATGCGGCATTGTCGGTACCTGTTACTAGATCGTTTATATCAAAGTCTGAAGTCTTAACAACATCAAGATATGGTTCATACCCCAGAGTGCGGTCATTTGTATATGTTGCATCGATCCAGTTCGTGATTGTTGCAATTTCGGTAGCATTTAGGTATTTAGCCATAAATCCACCCGGCTGAATCCATGAACGCAGTGTACCATGTTCTGCTGCTGCAATGATCTGCTGATCTGTTATCAGTGTAGGAAAGCCTTTTCCACTTGACAGTGGTCCTGTGGTGAAACCCCTGCCCATGTTTTCAACGTGACACGAAATACATTCCTGCTCAGCATTGTCTGCCAACTTTGTCTGGTCGCTGTCGTCACGCAGGAAGAAATGTGTCTTTTCAGTAGACGCATGACAATTCGTGCAACCTGTAGTAGTCGCAGTATGCTCAAATTCAGCAGTGTTCCCGTAAGGGACGTGGCAAAGACCACACTGGTCTGAATTTTGTCCACCCGGTTCTGAATCCGTATGCGAGCCCACCATATCCGCATGGCAATTCGCACAGTTGTTCGCAATGATCTCCGATACCTCGGCAGGAACAGAAGGTGCAGCACTAACTAAACCCACTGTTGTGAACATAACCAGTATTGTCAGTACCAGTAATATTCTCTTGATAGTTTGTTTCATATTAAATCCCTCTTAACATCTAAAACCCAAAATAAAAATTTGGTGATAGTTAATCTTCTTGCATTGCATTTAGATGTATGTATGACAAATCATTACAATTTTTGTATTTGTTTATCTGATGAAATGTCGGTGCACATTTCAATTACCTAAAACCCCATGCATCAACCCCGCCGCAGGCGTCATGTTCCATACCTACCATCCGTTCACATTCGCAAAATACGCAGTTTCTATGTAGGCAATCCATACAAAAATAGATGTGTTGACAGCGATTGAAACTTCGATGTGTATTCAGGGCAATGGTAAAAAACGGTGCCGTGCAACGCGCGGATGGTAGCGTTGTTTTTTTCCAACTCATTAATATGCAACGCTACAACACAACTTTATACCAGATAAATAAATACCAATTTTTAAATATCCTTATGGTCAGGAGAGACAATCAATCGATCATTGCACACGGAAATCTGGTTTTGGAATTTGATGATATGGTGACTGTGATCGGAGAAGGAGATGCTGCAAAATTGGTTTCAGATATTCTCATGAAATAAGTGTGGATGGATTTTGGAATGCGAATATTCATTTAGCCTGTGAAAGTGAGGTTGAAAATAATATCACTCTATTTTACAAGAATCGAACCAATTATTTCCATATAAAATTTTGGGAATCTGATGAATATTTTCGGCAGTGCCCTCGATTAAAAAAGTTACCGAAATAATATTATTTTTTTTATCCACATCCAGATTTATGACATTATATCTTTTAATGTGAATCAATAATAATTGGTTTTTTATTTCTTGTACTTCTATAATCCTGTTTGTAATTACAACCAATCGTTTTTGATAAAAACCGATTCCCCTTTTTTCAAAAAGTGTATCGAATAAAATTACTATCCATGTTAAAATATAAATGCCGAATGCCATGGGATACTGGCCAACGCCGATGCCAATTCCAAATATTGCAAAAAGCCATATACTCGCCGCAGTAGTAAATCCAATTGTTTTATCATTCGTTTTTATTAAAGCACCTGCTCCCAAAAAGCCTATACCGGTTACAATGGCACCTAATAGTGGAAGAGGATTTTCAACATATAAATTCGTTGCAATAATTGCAAGCCCGCAAGAACCAACTGATACAAAAATAAATGCCCCAAAACCTATAGGTTTATGTGACCTCTGTCTCTCAATGCCGAATACGAATGATAATACAAATGTAATAATTAATCTCAATGCAATTATTGATATATCCATTGTTGTACCATATATGATAAAGATTATAAATGTATTATCATCGTCTTACGCAACACAGTTTCAAAATACAGTTACTTTGCCGGCTCTAATTAACATCCGTTTAAACTGGTATTTAATCATCATCGATCATTTTCTAATATTGTCAGGCAAATGCACACCCAAATGCACACATCAAAATATAATAAAGTAAGTGTCTTTTATAGCCTATTTAGTTCTGGAATTACCTGTCATGAGAGACATTTAATTTATTAATGATGTGGGAATGTGCCGTCTGTGATGGATTGTGCTAGTGTGAAAAACAACCAAATAAAAACAAAATGTCAAACAAGGCGTACATAACCGACAGTCGGAGAATAGATGCCTCCTGCCCGAAGTAGCCCTTCGAGTATCTTGTCAAACCTGTCAGCATCCACGTCATTATCTAGTGCCTGCTTTTTTAACATTTCAATTTCCATAGCACCGTCTGTAGACTGAAGAAGGTCAAGAACTATTTTTTGTGCATTCTTTTTGGATTTTGTTACGGCCATTTGTCGATCATCCACAAATTCCATTTCCGGCATATTTCCAAATTCAACACTCTGGCCATGCATCTGTGCCTGCAATTGTGTACGGGCTGATATTGCTTCTTCAAGAATGTCGGAAGAATAGAATAATCTGAGTTTCTTAATTTTGAGAACAGTCCCGCAATTCTGGCATTTTGTTGTGGCGGTCCCGTACTCGATTATCTGGGCATGGGCTCTGCATTTTAGACATGCTATGACTGCGTATTTTTGAATGGACATCGTTTAATTCCATAGCCTAGTATGTATAAATACTAAACTATTAAACAATGGAACTCTGGTTTTGAACTCGGAAAAAAGAGAATATGGGATGCAATAAAACTTGTATTTGTATAGCTGTTTTAAAATGACTTCGCAAATGAAATGATTCGATTTGAAACCAAAAACAGTGTGACCGCCTGCAGGCG
>JAUSPM010000194.1 GCA_030655675.1 Methanosarcinaceae archaeon
AATATTTGTATTACTATCCTAAAGGGCGTAAAGCAATTATTTTTACAAGGGATATTAATAGAGATCCAATTTATATATTCAATACTGACCATAAAAAACAAAAATTCATATCTTCCAAAATTTTGGGTAATGTCCTTTATCTATCAGGTGCTACTCAATTAAACTATGATAAAACGTCTGTTGCATTTGATTGGTTTAACGATATTTTACACGTTATTGGTCCAACAGATAACCCCGGTTTGCAAGATTTCACGATTGGGATGCTCAATAAAGATGAAAGTATTAAAGCATTAATCATGAAAGGACTTTCAGAAGCTGATTTAGGGATTGATGATATTTCTGCACAAATCAAGGATGTGTCAATTGATGATTTGCCTTCTGAATTTCCAGATGATCTAAAAAAATTAGCCGTTAATGGTACTTTTCAGACAGTGAACATAAAATCAATCCATAAAGGTATAGATATAAATGGAAATGAACTAAAGGTGTCGTTTGAATTTGAAGATGAATCTGAAGGCACAAGAAGAATGTTTTCCCTTATTGGTCCATGGATTGAGGCATTAATCAACGGGCATGTTTTGATCATCGACGAATTAGAGACGCAATTGCACCATAAACTGAGTGCCTTTTTAATAAAATTATTCAATAATCCAACCCAGAATAAAAATAATGCCCAGTTGATTTTCACAACACACAATACGAATTTACTTGATCAGGATTTATTAAGAAGAGATCAGATATGGTTCACCGAAAAAAACCCCACGTTTGGAAGTACTGACCTATACTCCTTAGTAGAATTCAGCCCTCGTAATGATAAAAACATTCAAAGAGGATATCTGGCAGGAAGATATGGAGCTTTACCCTTCATAAATGATGGAAAGATATTTTGATATGACAAAAGAACATCCCCGTAAAACTGGAACACGGGCACGACACAAACTTCTCGTAATTGTTTGTGAGGGTGAAAAAACAGAACCGATCTACTTTAATCGATACAAAGAAGGCAGACCCGGTCTATCGATAGAAATTCCTAATACAAGTGATACAGATCCTAAAAAACTTGTGAAATTTGCCATAAGACAAATTGAAAATTACGATCTTGATCTAAAAAATGGTGATGATATCTGGTGTGTTTTTGATTGTGATAATAATCCCAACACTCACATTTTGAGTGCCTGTAAAAATGCAGGTAAAAGAGTTAAAATCTGTCTGTCAAATCCTTCCTTTGAACTTTGGTATCTTTTGCATTTTGCATACATTGAATCCCCATTAACGAATCCCGTTTTAATGGAGCAGCTAAAAAGAAAGATTAATGGATATAAGAAAAATGAAGATTATTTTGATCTATTAAAAAGTAATCGAGAAACAGCAATTAATAATGCAAAAAAAATACACAAGATGCATAAAAGTAATGGAATCGATTTATTCAGTACTGAAAGCAATCCTTCCACTCATGTTTATAAAATCGTTGAAGAGATACTTAAATATTAGTGCCCACCTTACCGAATAAAACGGTTAAAATAACGATCCCTGTACTGAATAGTACAGAATCTTCATATACTTAAATAAAACAATTTCCTACTTTGAATCCCGAAATAGTTATCAATCCTTTCCCAAATCCCGTAGTGTAGGACTTTGTGTATAAAGTCGGGCATATTTCGACTTTATAAACAAACCCATTAACAGTAAAATCTAAAACATGTCATCACAATTCAAACTCTTCAATAAAACCCAATATCAGTTTGTACTTATCTAAATATGTAAATCCTTTATCTGTCAATGTCAGGAATTTTCTTCCATTTTCATCATCGATTTCTTTTACAAAACCTTTATCCAACAATTCGGTTAAATATTCCGAAAAACTTTGTGATGATAAATTGGAATATCTTAACAAAGGCGTGGGTTTTATGGAATTATGGTGATGTCTGATAATTTTCAGTATATCATAGATCACTTCCAAACGCTCTCTTTTACGCTTTATTGTGTCCATTTATACACCTTGTAATAAATAATTCCAATCAATATAACAGATAATATCTGCAAAATGATCTGTATTTCAAATGGAATAAATCTTTTCGGACCCAAGTACAACCGCCGCAGGCGGCGCGTTCCTAAATCTGTAAAATATATACTACGAGAAAATCATCTCTTGCGGTCGCATTAATTCGGATTACACAATCTTACAGGAGAATGTCGTAAAAGTCCATCTTTTGAGGGTCAGTGGTATGGAAATGTGCCGCCTGCGGCGGTTGTATTGGTTTTGGTTCGTATATCTCAGTTTTTTGCACTCAGCATATCACCGAAACAAACACAAAAAATGAAATGTCTCCCTAATCCTGCGGAACCAGACCTTCCAGCACTTCAGCCATTACTCTGTGCCGGATCAGGTGCTCATGTATATTCTGATGCGCCCAGTGTATTGAATACCCATCCTCGATCCACTCAATAGGTTGCGAATATTCCACTTTTGTTAATGTCAGTCCGTATGCCGATGCGGGTTCGATTCCCTCTTCATATAATTCCGGATCAAGCATCTGTTCCAGCCATTCAATGTCGCGAACTCCGCTTCCAACCATTGTGAGCGCAGTGACGAACTTGCGCACCATATTCCACAAAAAACTATTTGCCTGAACATCGATCTTGGTGAGTGCTCCGCTGACCCTGACATCAATGCGCATAACATTACGCAATGTACTTTTATCAGCACCATTTGATGTGCAGAAGTTTGCAAAATCATGTGTGCCGATAAGGAGTTTTGATGCAGACCTGATCTTTGAGATATCGTACTGCTCCCCACTCATAATGTATCTGTAACTACGGCTCACGGCATGGTATATTGGATTGAAATCATCCGGCACATGTGCGTGTGCCCACACCCATATCGAGTTTGGGAGTTTTGAATTGATCACGCGCGGAATCGCAAGTTCGGGTTTGTCGGTATCAAATGCAATAACCTGCCCCAGTGCATGAACTCCGGCATCTGTCCGCCCTGCGCTTTTGAAGTTTGCCTGTTTAGGAGTATCTATGATACCAAGTTCCTTCAGGGTTTTGAACATTGTACCTTCAATGGTAGGGACACTTGACTGAACCTGGGAACCTTTGTAATTAGTTCCGATATATGCAATTTTGAATGCAACTCTCATATGATTTCCTTCTAATCCATTATATTCTCATCTCATATTGATTTTTTTCTATAATAGAGTTCCCTCATCAGTAAGATCAGGATTACGAACATGCACCCTAAAAAGAACCATAATCCTATGTGAGATGCAAGACCCTGATTGATCACTTCTGCCGCACCTGTAGCAACAGGTTCCATGCTCTTTGCAGCAATATCCATTTCAGCAGGAGCATCAGCTAGCATTGGTGCAGCATCCATGACAGTTTCTTGAATGATTCGTGCAGTATCATTCATCAGCGCCTCTGCAACAGGTGCACTTCCGTAGAGTGAATCATTTAATTGCATCACTGCAAGTTCCTCAGCCTCCACTGCAACTGACACTGCTTCAACCATCCTACCGGATTCAGCCATATCCGTAACTGCCTGCATATTCATGCTGCTACCTGTAAGTTTTGCCAGATACTCAATACCAAAGGATGCAAAAATAGCCGCACCGATCATACTCAGATACTTTTGCAGCATGCCGATTAGAGATGCTTTATCTGATTTACCGCCGCCAGGCATTACAACAATCAATTTCTGAACTGGCTCATATATCTTGATCTCTCTCCCTTTTTTGCTCCATCTGGTCTTGTTGACCTTTATGAGATCGCATTCTATGAGGGCATCCAGATTGTACTTGATAGTTGTCAGTGCCAACCCCATTTCATCTGCGATTGCGGTTGAAGACATTGGTTTTTGCGCAAGGAGTTCGAGTATCTTAAGCGCAGTGTCGTTTGAGAGTGTCTGCGTTATCTTCTTCGAATCTGCGTTAAGTGGCAGGATCAACACTTTTTCGGTATTCTCGTCGTGATTTCCGTTGCCATTATCGTTATAATTGTTATCATAATTATCGTTGTTTTGCATACAACAAAATATGGCGCTGGTGATTAATAATATTTGTGTAAAGTTCAAATCGATTTGAAGTTATTGGTTTTGTAAATAGTAGTACATTTGTTGTTAACTACTGCATCTATGCACTAAAAATGAAAATATGCAGGAGGGAGTACAAAAGTTTAGAATTGTATTAAAAAAACGTATTTGTATAGATGTAGTTGGATGGCTGCGTAAATGTGATTGTTTTATCTGAAACTAAAAACAATGTAACCGCCATCAGGCGGCACTTCCCCCATATACTAAATTGAATTATCTAAATCTTTAGCAAAAAGTGTGCAAGAAAATGCTCACTTCGTTCGCATTACCTTGCACTATATATTAATAAAATGTATTTGTTTAGTGACTTTTGCTACCGAATTGATCCGCCGCAGGCGGCATATCTCGCCATCACCAATAAAATGCTCATTCGTTCGCACTTAATCGAGAAAATCCTCGCTATACTCGGATTTACTCGCACTATATAATTATAAAATATATACTGGGGCAAAGTAAATTGTCGTA
>JAUSPM010000196.1 GCA_030655675.1 Methanosarcinaceae archaeon
TGCTTGCCACACCAAAGTTCAAGTAACAATGTTCAATGCAAGTAATGCAACAACACCAGAAACAGGAAATGTTGTCATTGATGGTGGCAGCGGTAACGGAATTTGGATGTGGGAGTAAGGTTTTTTAAAACCTTACTTTTCTTTTTTTATGAAAAAATTTATTATTTTACTGTTAATTGGAGTGATTGTATTCCAATCAGGGTGCATAACTTCACAATTTTTAGAAACCCGACCTGTGTTGTATTTAAATGTATCTATAATGGGAACATTTGACAAACCAATAATAGATACAACCAATACAAGCGCATCCATAGAAGTTTTGCCTTTACTAAAAAATCCAAGATATGATAAAAGTTCAACTTTACCCATTATCTATGTAGAAGTATTTCATTCACAAGATAAAATATCATATTCCACTTCCGAACCATATAATGGACCTGGAAATTATATATTAGAAGTCGCATTTAAAGATGGAAAAAAAATTCCCACCTCAACTAATGAATCTATGACTGTGCTTGTAGGGGCTTTTGACCAGAGTGGAACAATGATTTTGAAAGAATACATAAACGTACGGTGGCCTGCTAACAGTTGATAGCCATAATTAAAATATAATAAACTGAATACAAGGGATTATGCAAACTATATTTTACACAACTGCAGTAATCTTGGTAATCCTTATAATATTTTATTTACACATACATGGAATACCAAAAATAACGTCACAATTGATGCATAACTTGATCCAAAGAAGAAAACATATTAAACGAAATGAACATATTAAATCGCACCTAAATATAAGTAAAATATATTTTAAATCAAACTTAATAAAAGGAAGTTTGGTTTCCATAATGATTACCGTCATTATGGCATTTGTATTATACAATTACATTTTTTTTGCAGTTCCGGTTTCTGATAGTATGCAACCAACATTTAAGACCGGCGATCTTGTCTTAATGCAAAAATATAATACAGAACCACATGAAGGCGACATTATAATGTTTGGTATCGCATTTCTTGGTCAAGGAAGTCGGGTTGTAACTCATCGAGTTTACAATGTTACCCCCAATGGCATACAAACAAAAGGCGATGCCACCCCAATTGATAACTGGATCATACCTCAAAAGCAAATATATGCAAAAGCGATAATTATTAATGAAAAACCAATTGTACTGAAATCAATTGGACATTACTTTTTGAACACGCAATTATCATCAACCTATGCAGCTGAATTCGGTTTAGTCCAATTAATCTTCAGAGAAGGAAAAAGACTAGGCTTATTGATATTTGCAACATGCATAATAATATTTGGATTGCTCACAGTTAACGATTCAATTAAACACCGTAAACTCCGACGCCGCATCTAAACCTTAAACCCCATCGAAACCTTCAACAACCATCTCATTCTGCCATCGCGTCCCAACAGTAACCCTGACCAGCGACTCTCCTGCATCCCTGAACGAAGAGCAATCCCGTACAATGATTCCTTTCTCAAGCAACCCATTACACACATCCTTCGCCTTGTGTGGTGCTACATTCACCATCACAAAATTCGCCTGCGAATCATGTACCTCAAATGGGATGTATTCCTTCAGATACTCCCGCCCATGTCGTGCAACCTCGATACTCTTTTCCAGATGTTCCACATCCGAGAGCGCAGCCACACCTGCAACAATCGCGGATCCACTCACATTGAACGGCGTCGCCACTCTCATATACTCTGACTTCAGCCACTGCGGCATAATCCCATAACCGATGCGTAACCCTGCCAGACCAAAAGCCTTTGAAAAAGTTCTGCCAACGATTATATTGTCATACTCACTCACAAGATGCGCAAGACTGTTGTCTGCAAACTCCACATACGCCTCATCAACAAACACAAGACCTTGCGTAGACTCTGCAATCGCACGCACATCTTCTTCCGGCACCAAATTTCCAGAAGGGTTGTTTGGAGAACATAAAAAAATAACCTTGGTACGTGAAGACACTGCTTCCATTATCGCTTCAACATCCACAGCATAATTCTCATCGCGCTTAATGAACACAGGAACAGCACCATTCGCCCGCGCCGCAATCTCATAATACGAAAACGTCGGCGTAGGGATTATTACCTCATCCCCGCGCGCGATAATAAGCCGCATCAATCCATCAATAAGCCCATCCATCCCGGGTCCGGATGCAACAATATTGTTTGCAGGAAATCCGGTATATCCGGACAGCGCATCAACCAGTTCACTCGCATCCGCTGACGGATAGACACTCACCTGTGATGCATGCTTGATAAGCGCTTCAACCGCCATTGGAGACGGACCAAGCGGATTTTCGTTCGAGCCTAACTTGATAATCGAATCCGGGTCAAGCCCATATGCACATGCAATGTTATCAATTGACTTGCCCGGCACATATTTCTTGATGTCAAAAATCTCTTCCTTGATAAGATCAAGCCTGCTCAATGACATTCACCACCATATCGATCTGTTCCTTAGTAATCACAAGCGGCGGTGCAATGCGTATCACAAAGTCCGATGTGCAATTTAACAGCACACCATGCTCGCGTGCATAATTAACAATGTCTGCGCATTTGGTATTGAGTTCAACACCGATCATCAACCCTTTGCCACGCACTTCGATTATATCATCTCGTGTAAGAGTTCCAAGACGCTTTTTGAAATATTCACCCATCTCGTTTGAACGTTCGATCAGTTTCTCATCGCGTATCGCTTCGATCGCACCAAGTGATGCCGCACATGCCAGTGGGTTTCCACCAAAAGTGGAAGCATGTTCACTCTTGCCAAACGTAACATCATCCCTGGCAGTAATGGCGCCCATTGGGAAACCACCTCCAAGTGCCTTTGCCATCGTCATAATGTCAGGTTTTACACCAAAATGCTCCTTGCAGAACCATTTACCTGTCCGACCAAATCCGGTCTGGACCTCATCAAATATCAGGAGAGTATCGGTATTATCACATATCTCGCGAACATTTTTTAAATAATCGTCCGACGGAATATTTATACCGCCTTCACCCTGGATCGGTTCAAGAATAACTGCTGCTGTGTTTTTTGTAATTGCATCGGCAATTGCCTCTGCATTATTGTAAGGTACAAATTTCACATCCTTTACCAATGGTTCAAAAGGACCTCGATATATTTCCTTATGTGTAACACTCAACGCACCCATAGTGCGCCCGTGGAATGAATGATCCGCTGCAACAAAATCCGTCTTCTTTGTATTAACACGTGCAAGTTTCATAGCCGCTTCAACAGCCTCTGTTCCTGAGTTGCAGAAAAACACACGACTCATGCCGCTCAGTGAAACCAGTTGTTCAGCAAGGTTTGCCTGAACCTCTGTATAATACAGGTTCGACACATGGATCAATCGTTGTGCCTGCTGTTTTATTGCTTCTACAACACGGGGATGGCAGTGCCCAACATTGTTCACTGCAATGCCTGCTACACAATCAATATATTCCTTACCAGTTGTATCAAAAACAACAGAACCACTACCACGATCCAATGCAATTGGTTGTCGTGTGTATGTTTGCATCACATACTGTGCATCTTTTTTTACGATTAATCCATAATCTGTTGTTGATATAGAAGAATTATATTCAGTCAAATAAACACCTTCGATTGTAATAAACGTAATTGAATAATATAAGTGTAAGTATTGTTATAAATTTAAGCCTGAGTTATAAATTTGAGCCTAAGTTCAAATCTAAGTATAAAAATAATATGTGTCCTTTAAAGTATCTTGGCAATTTTTTGGCTTGCTGTTTTCATATCATTCAGAATTAAACCAAGACTGCCCGAACTGTCTGCTAAAACCACTAACAGTGCTTTTGGACCAGCTTCGACCGTAATAACATGTTTCGTTCCGGTTTCCACTATAATGGATTTAGGCACCTCTTGGCTAAGCCGTGTTGTTGTTGATTCAGCGGACATATAAAGAGTTGCTGTAAGTGCTGCAAAAGCCTCACTGCTAAGTGTACCACTCTCTGTTGACACCATAAGTAAACCGTGTCTTGAAACAACCGCTGAAAGATCTACACCCCCAACAGATTCAAGATCGGAAAGTATCTTATCAAGCATCTCTTTTGTTGTTGCCATTACAACACGCCTCTTTTTGGAGATTTTAGTGCATCATAGATATAATA
>JAUSPM010000199.1 GCA_030655675.1 Methanosarcinaceae archaeon
GTTTAAGTGTAAGTTTAAGTGTAAGTTTAAGTGTAAGTTTAAGTGTAAGTTTAAGTGTTAATCTAAGTGTAAATTTAAGTGTAGATTCAACTTCAAGTATATATCAAAAAGTAAAATAACTACTGTTCTTTATATACACCATGTATTTTATACCCTCATAAATACAGTAATACTTAATAATACTATCACTGGCAATTAACCTGGCTAAAAGAAATTGGAGCATCAGTCCCCGCCGCAGGCGGCGCATTCCAATAATACCAAACCCATGGCCAAAATATACAATCTACAATTCTCAGAACAGCAAATACGCTGACGCTTGAAAACCGTATAGTATTTAGTGGTCGTGGTGCAGAAACGTGCCGCGCTCTCGCGCGTGTGGTTGCGCCGTTTTTAGCATCTGCCCCCAGCCATATAGCGACATTGTATGGTTAACTCGATACTAGTGTCACGTCAACTTTCAAATGCCGGGTTATGAAGGGTATAGATCATATGATATAATTTTCTATATTACATAATTCCGGATCGGTTTCCACAAAATCCATAGCATCAGTCCCCGCCGCCACTCGGCGCATTCCACTGCTACCAAACGTATAGCCCAAACATACAATTCTCGGAACAGTAAATACGCCGACGCTTGAAAACCGGATTGTATTTAGTGGTCGTGATGCAGAAACGTGCCGCGCTCTCGCGCGTGTGGTCGCGTTGTTTTTAATATCTGCCTTACCCCTTTTTTAATCTAACAACATTGTATGGTTGACTCGACACTAAACAACAACAAAACTGGGACCTGCCAGTCGCTCAACCCTCAGTTCAACTCCATCCACATACACTTTCGGACTGGTAATTATACCATCAAGATGAAGTTCAACAGATACATTGCCCCCGAATGTTGAATTATCACCAAGTGCCATATGTACCGTGCCGCCCACCTTCTCATCTTCAAGTATGACACCGATCAGCCGTGCAGCCGGATTTATCCCAATACCAAGTTCTGCAACATTCCTTGCATCCGGTCCGACACGGTCGATCATCCGTTCCAGTTCATCCGCACGCTTGCCGCTGAAACTGACTGCATATCCATTCTTCACTTCGATCACTATCGGCTCATCCAAAAGTCCAAGTCCACCCATGTCACCATCGATCACAACTATGCCATTTGCACTCGCCGGCGCAACAAAAAGTTCCCCTGCCGGCAGGTTCGACATCGACCCGGGAGCAGTACAATTGCCGGTGTCAGCCTTCCATTCACATCCTGCAACGTCAAATACCACATCGGTACCGAGTTTGGTCGTGACACGAATTTCCTTTGAACCGTCAAGTGCCTCAAACACTTCCTTTGCCACTGCCCCCATCTTTCCATAATCAGCAGTCATACCGCCTGATATCATCATGTCCATAGTGATACCGGGCAGTGTCGCAACCCGTGCGCCCATCTTACAGGCATTCTGTCGCGCTTTAGTATGGGTAATAGATTTCGATGTCGGTGCAAGGATAACATCCGCTGACCTCATCGCCTCTGCGACAACAAGTGGTGGTTCCTCTCCATGCTGGATGCGCGGTTTCATTGCAAGAAGTAATGCTTCGCAATCTGCATCAACAGCCGCATCAAAAAGCGCATTTGCAATCCTCTCATCTGTGCATTTGTCCGTAACTATCAACACGGACTCACCCGGCTTTACACCCATACAGGTGCGTATTATCGTATCTGCACTTTTTTTGAGTTCCATTTGAATCACTTAAACTCCTACTCACCCATCAACGCACTCGGCTCGTTCCCGCCATGCCAGCTATATCTCGGCCTCATCTTTACTATATGTGCTGCTTCAGAAGTATCATCCACAATTAATGCAATCCCCCGCTCAAGCCCCATCTTCCTGATGGAATCCCCTATGTTTTCCCGCATGTATGTGGGTCGTATCGCTTCAAGTGCCAATATATCGTCCCTTGCAGTCAAACGATGACACATAACCACATCGCACTGTGAGATCACGTCTGGATGAATTGCAGCAGGACGTTGTGTCGCAAAAATAATGGAAAGTCCAGGCTGTCGTCCCTGCCTGAGCCATTCATTGATAATGACATTCGATGCAAGGGTCTCATCATCGGAAGGTACGAACAGGTGCGCCTCATCGATGAACATCCAGACCATTGGAATTCCTTTTTCAACATCCGAATCCCCCATCATCATCCTCTCATACGAGCGGCGGGCTTCGAGACGTTTCTCATAAATGTCCTTCCCAACAATTCCAACCACAGCCGCACGGACCGTGTGATTCGTGAGAGTGCTCAAATCCAGCACTGACGTTGCGCCGCCGCATATCAATTCAGAGATCCCTACACCTTCAATTTCAAAAACTCCCCATGAGATGGCAGCCTTGAAATAATTTTCTGCTGCACTCTTTGTCACAATGTCTGAACGTTCATCCTCCATAATGCCGTCAATAATATCATCAAAAGAAAATACCGACTGCTGTTGTCTCAAATTTCCGATAACCCGCACTAAAAGTACACCAAGAGGTGACACATTATCTACCTTGAACAGTTTGCACCACTCATAACCGCCAAGATGTGATATCGAGATCGAGAACGGTTTTACATCGATATGCCGGTTGCGGTATTGTTCAACACTTCCTGCCGGAACAAATACATTTACGTCAAAACCTGTGGGTTGCAATCCCCATTTACTGAGCAGTTCGGGTTGCTGTTCATTGCCACGCCCGAGTGTCCAGAATATTCCCATCGTATCAATGACAAGCGATGCAATGTTCTCTCGAATATCTAGAGACAGGCGGGAGAGTTCCTCAATCAGTATTCCCATTGTGTAAGATTTACCATATCCGCGTTTTCCGCATATCAGTATTGCATGTGGTTTGAGTGCATCCAATGCCACATGTGAGCCTGTGGATCTGTCAAGTGCAAGATACTTTCCAAGATGCAGTACACCGACATCACTTTCATCATTCCTGCCAAGGGTGTAACATTTTTTGACAACGCCTGCGGTAAAAGAATCTGACAATGTTTCCATGACATTCGAAACATTCAGCAGATATATATTACTTTATGTTTGTTTTAGTATGTAATTTATAGAATTATATACTTCGAGTTAAATCGACCGGAGGATGATTTTTCTCGTATATGTAGTATACATGACTGATCCTGTACAGAAAGATACCGTTGAGCAGATTACATTAAAGTATCTGCCGCTTCGGAAAGTTGTACACATTGGCGGGGTAGTCGTACCAATAATTGCAGTGGTTTTTGGAAATATCTATGCGATTGGTCTGGTATCGTATTTTATGTTGATGTTCCTGTTCATAGAACTGCTAAAAACAAAAGTCCAGATCCCTGCTGCATTTCGTTCCCTGTGGAGAGACAATGAGTTCAAGGGTTTTGCCACAGACCCGTTCCTGTATTTTGCATCCATAATAACATTGCTTTTGCTGTCGTTCCATTTTGATGAGGGGATATGCTATGCTTCGATCGTGGTTCTTACAATTGGTGATGGTGTATCGACCGTTGTAGGGGTGCACGGCAAGAGATATTTCAAGAACTCCACAAAGACTGTTGAAGGGTCAGTGGCAGGAACGATTGCAGCGACAGTATTTGGTTTTCTTTTTGTTGGTACGCTTGCATTTGTTGGAAGTGCCGCAGGGATGATCGCAGAGGTCACATCCAGGCGGTTTGATAATATCACTGTTCCTGTAGCAGCGTTTGTATCAATGCTGGTCGCTCAGGCAGTGATAAGATGAAAGATAGAGTTGTTTTTAATAACCACAGGCAAAGATCATGATACACCCTATCGCAACAGAACACAGGAATCGGCAAATGCTCTTACTGTCGGTTGGCACATTCTGCGTCTTTCTGGCAATGTTGTCACTTATTCCGCTGCTGCCAATTGTTTCTGAGGAACTGAATATCTCAAAATCAAGTCTTGGCTGGGTTGCGGGCGTTTTCATGATATGTATGGCATTTTTGCAGATACCTTTTGGTCTGCTTTCAGACAAGTTTGGACGAAAAAAGATTATCATTGTCGGTATACTTGTTTTTGGAGTGGGCGTGGCAATGCTTTCTGTGTCACACAGTTTTGCAGCACTTCTTATTGCAAGAGCCGTGTCGGGTTCCGGTGCTGCAATGTTCTTCCAGGCATCGTTCACTATGGTTGGGGATATGTACGAATTTCATGAGCGTGGGAAAGGCATGGGTATTCTGGCAGCAGCGACCGGTCTTGGAACGATTTCGGGATATTCGGTAGGAGGTGTGCTCGGTGAGTTATATGGATGGAGAATTGTCTTTATCTGGCTTGCAGCATTTGCATTTCTAGTGTCGATCGTATCACTACTGTTACATGAGACCAGGCCGCAGTTCAAGGAAGAGCATCGTCTTGGAAAATTGCTGTATCTTTCACTTGACCTTTTCAGGACAAGGACAATTATGTTTGCGACCCTTGTGGGTATGCTCTGCATGATGGCGGTTGTCGGAGCATCTTATGTCCTGCCTTTCTTTGCACTGGATTCGGGGATCTCGACCGCATCAACCGGATTGTTGTTCATCCCTTATGCGATCACGAGTTCCCTTGGCGCGTCATGGTGTGGTTGGCTTTCGGATATAGTTGGCAGGAAAAGACCGCTTGTCGCTGTCACCTTACTTGGCGGCATTGCCCTACTTCTGTTTTCACACGTAACTACATCACCGTGGCTGATCGCGGTCAATTTCGCATTTGTGGGACTCTGTTTTGGACCTGTGGTGACACTATCCACAACGATCCTTGTGGACGAGGTTGTTAAGACTGATACAAGGATACTGGCTACAACAATGGGCACTTTCAACATGGTGCGCTGGCTCGGAGGTGCGCTTGGTCCTGTATTGGGCGGCGTGTTCCTTGATATTTATGGTGCGAGGACAGCATTTACGGTACTGGCTGGTATGATCTTATTAGCTGCGGTGTTCTCGGTTGGATTGCGGGAAAGCGGGTGTGAATGAAGCAGAATACTCCTTCCTCACCGCATAACGGCAATAAAGGATAGTTCACATCCCACTAACAACGCATTTAATACCAATAAAATCAATATATGCTTTATGACTAAACCAAAACGACCTCTGCTGCTCATGATACTTGATGGCTGGGGCTACCTCACATCAAACGATGGTAATGCAATATTGGCTGCGAACACCCCAAACCTTGATAGGTTGGTGGCAACTTATCCAACATCTATTCTTGAAGTATCAGGCGAAGCCGTGGGGCTTCCTGGAGGTCAGATGGGTAACTCCGAAGTGGGTCACCTCAACATCGGCGCAGGGCGTGTTGTGTATCAGGATCTCACACGGATAAATCATGACATCAAGACTGGAGATCTCTATACTAATCCTGTGTTATTAAATGCGATCAAAAACGCAAAGGAACACGATTCTGCACTTCATCTTATGGGTTTATTATCAGACGGCGGCGTGCACAGTCACATTAACCACCTTAGTGCACTTATCGATCTTGCATCAAGGGAAGGTCTTGAGAGGGTGTATATCCATGCATTTCTGGATGGGCGTGATGTCCCTCCTGCCTGTGCCATTGAAGATATTCAAAAGATCGAGAAGACATGCGATGATTACGGAATTGGGAGAATTGTAACAGTTTCTGGCAGGTATTATGCTATGGACAGGGACACACGATGGGAGCGTGTCAAACTTGCGTATGATGCACTTACACTTGGAACCGGTCTTTATGCAAAGGATGCCGAGACGGCTGTTCGTGAGAGTTATGCACGTAACGAGACTGATGAATTCGTCAAACCGACTGTTATAGTTGACAAAAACGGCAACCCGACAGCGACCATAAAAAACAACGATTCTGTCATATTTTTCAATTTCCGCCCCGATCGTGCGCGTCAGTTGACATACGCTTTTGTTGATGATGATTTTGGTGGTTTTGAAAGGAAAGTATATCCAAAAGTGCATTTCGTTTGCATGACCCAGTATGATGAGAAACTTGAAGTTCCTATTGCATATCCACATGAAGATCTCAAGAACACACTTGGACAAGTACTCAGCAAAAATCACTTAAAGCAACTTCGTATCGCTGAAACCGAGAAATATGCGCATGTGACATTTTTCTTTAATGGCGGTGTGGAAGTCCATAATGAGGGGGAAGACAGGTGTTTAATTCCATCTCCAAAGGTTGCCACGTATGATCTTAAACCAGAAATGAGCGCATATGAGGTCACTAAAGAAGTTATTAAGAAAATTAGATCGGATAAATATGATGTGATTATACTCAACTATGCAAATCTTGATATGGTTGGACACACAGGCTTTTTTGATGCCACGGTGTCGGCGGTCGAGACTATAGATGAATGCGTTGGAAAAGTGATCGATACTTTGTTGCAGGTTGGCGGTGCTGCAATAATTACAGCCGACCACGGGAATGCAGAACAAATGCTTGACCATGATAGCGAGCAACCGCATACTGCACACACCTGTAATCCGGTTCGGTGCATCTATGTAACCGATAAGAGTGGTGTGTCACTTAAACTTAGAGATGGCAAACTTTCGGATATTGCACCAACCATGCTTAAATTGCTGAGAATTGAGAAGCCTGTTGAGATGACTGGTGAATCGCTGATAGTTTGATGGTCAAATATCTGAGCAGGTTAATAATACTTGGATAGAGTATTTATATCGAAATACTCGATACTTATAACCATAGTTCCCATAATATTATCTTTAATCGCAAAGATTAAATCGGATATTCTTATTTGTATATGTTTATCTGATATTCCAGATGCAAAAATCTGACATACGAATCGAAACCAAAAACAGTGCGACCGCCGCCAGGCGGCACGTTCCATACCTACCATCCATTCACATTCGCAAAATACGCAGTTTTTATGT
>JAUSPM010000200.1 GCA_030655675.1 Methanosarcinaceae archaeon
CTTCACCACTGCCCTGAATACACATCGAAGTTTCAATCGTTGTCAACACATCTGTTTTTGTACGGATTGTTCTACATAGAAACTACGTATTTTGCGAATGCGAACGTAGGGTAGGCATGGAACATGCCGCCTAAGGCGGGGTTGCTGCATGGGGTTTTAAGTATTTTAAATATGCACCGACATTTCATCAGATAAACAAATACGATTTTCTTTATGAAAGTGTACTTATATCTTTACCTATAATAGATGCTTCACAAATAAGCATGGTGATTTGATGAGAAGTGACAATATCAAGAAAGGAGTTGAGCGCGCACCACATCGCTCTCTTTTGAAGGCTACCGGAGTAACGGATTCTGAAATGGACAAGCCATTTATCGCTGTTGTAAATTCATGGAACGAGATAATTCCAGGACACATACACCTTGATAAATTGGCTGAGGCTGTAAAGGCAGGAATTCGAAATGCTGGTGGTGTGCCATTTGAGTTCAATACAATTGGTGTATGCGACGGTATTGCAATGGGCCATAAGGGTATGAAATACTCACTTCCAAGCCGGGAAGCGATTGAAGATACCATTGAAATTATGGTACAAGCACACCAGTTTGATGGAATGGTATTGATCCCTACATGCGACAAGATCGTGCCGGGCCACATTATGGCTGCAGGAAGGCTCGACATACCTGCAATAGTAGTTACAGGCGGTCCAATGCTGCCAGGTTTTGTTGGTGATGAGAATCGTGACCTTGTATCAGTTTTTGAAGGCGTTGGTGCGCACCAGAATGGTTTGATATCAGATTCCGAATTGAAATTGTTGGAAGACCTCTCATGCAGTGGTGCAGGTTCATGTGCTGGATTGTTTACTGCAAATACAATGGCATGTGTCACTGAGGCACTTGGATTGAGTTTACCCGGATGCGGGACTGCACATGCGGTTGATGCAAAGAAAACAAGGATTGCAAAAGAGTCCGGTGAGCGCATTGTTGCCATGGTAAAAGAAGGACTTACCGCTCGCAAGATTGTGACGCAAAAATCTATAGAGAATGCGATCAAGGTTGACATGGCAATTGGCGGAAGTACGAACACGACCTTGCATTTGCCTGCCATTGCACATGAATTCGGGCTTGAACTTCCAATTGAATTATTTGACGAGTTGAGTAAGACGACTCCCCACATAGTTTCTTTGCGACCCGGTGGTGGCGATTTCATTCTGGATCTTGACAGGGCAGGCGGAGTACAGGCGATCATGGAGCGTCTCAGGTCCATGCTTGCACTGGATGCAAGAACTGTTACCGGAAAGACCATTGGTGAAGATCTTGAAGACTTTGTGATCGTTAATCCAAAGACAAATAAAAAGGTCATATCAACACTTGAAAACCCTGTGCATCCCGAAGGCGGCATTGCCATCCTTAAAGGAACACTTGCGCCGGAGGGATCGGTAGTGAAACAATCAGCAGTTAATAAGAAAATGCTTGTGCACACAGGACCTGCTCGCGTTTATGAAAGCGAAGAGGATGCCATGAAAGGCATAATGGCAGGAGATATTGTTTCAGGAGATGTTGTATTCATCAGGTATGAGGGTCCAAAGGGCGGCCCTGGTATGAGGGAAATGCTCTCTCCAACATCTGCGATCGCAGGCATGGGCTTGATCGATTCGGTGGCATTAATCACCGATGGGCGTTTTTCCGGTGGCACTCGCGGACCTTGCATAGGTCATGTCTGTCCTGAAGCCATCGAAGGTGGACCAATTGCACTTGTTCAGGATGGGGATGAGATAGAGATAAACATGCCAAAGAGGATCCTGAACCTGAATGTTCCACAGGAAGAACTTGACAAAAGACGTGCTTCACTGGTGCATCCTAAAAAGGATGCAGAATCAGGTTATCTGTCTCGATATCAAAAAGTGGTAGGTTCTGCAAGTAAGGGCGGAATTTTGGAATAATCTGATGGGAATGTCCACATCTTGCTTTTTCTCTTTTTTTTGTTTTTCCCTAATATCGTGTGGGTAACATCACAACTACAACTCACTCCTATTTTTGCGGTTGATTTTTATTTTTTCAGACACGGATTGACACAGATTCACACGGATTTATGGTTGCGAGAGGGTGGTAGTTTTTTTGCCTGACCGGGCGGCGCTTTCCAATATCCAGTTATTCAATGAATATGGAACAAAAATTTACTGCAGAGCACACTCACCTCCTGCGGAGTTGAGTGCCTGCTACGCCCACGAGGCGTGCAGGTCGCCGAGGGCGCAGAGTTGTGATACAATATGTAAGCCGTCCCCCGAGGTTTTCAACTACAAGCCCGTCCTTATCCCTGAGTTTTATTGCATTATGAATATTGGCATTTTTAGGCGATTGAACGCACATTTTTGGGGGCATGATTGGGAAATGTTTAAATTGTGAAAAATGAATTATGTATACAATGGCTGCAATTGCACATGAAACAAAGCATGATACGATTACGATACCAAAGGATCTTTTTGAAGATATGCTTTCATCGTACCATAAAATGGAACAGATAATGGCAACTCTGGAAGTTTCATTAGACAAGGAAACAATGGATTCGATCAAAAGAAGCAAGGTAGATATGGAAAATGGGGATTTTGTAGATTGTTCTTTTGATGAAATTAATGACGTGTTAGCATAAAAATGGTATACAAAGCACGTCTTCCTAACAGTTTCCAAAAAGAAACCAAAAAACTTCCTGGGAATATCAAGTCAAAAGTGATCAAAGAGATTAAAACGATTCTCGAAGATCCATATTGTGGTATTGCACTTGTTGGAAACTTGAAAGGTTTGTGGAAAAGAAGAATGGGTAAATATCGGATAGTTTATCAAATTTTGAATGATAAAGAATTCGTCATTTTTCATAGCGTGGATCTACGTAAAAAGATATACAAATGAATCAAGGATTTGGACGAGTGTGGGAGTTGTTCACAAAGATGGGCATAAGAAATTTATTTAAATTTGCGACTCGATAGGCATATACCTATATTAGGTATAAATTAGATTTTGTTATACGATAAACTGATTGGAGACCAGGTGAAATGAAATTTAATATCATTTGTGAAACTGATGAAGATGGAAAATATGTGGTTGAATGCACGGACTTTCCTGGATGTTTATCGGAAGGGGACACATTAGATGAGGCTATGGATAATATTAATGAAGATATAGTGGGATGTCTTAATTCGAGGCTTAAGTGTGCAAAGGATAATTTCCTAAAAAAGAGCGCTTCAAATTTCCATGATAAGATGAATATTCTATTAGATACTGCAACGGCTGCTGAATATGCCTAAATTACCACGAGCAAGTGGGGATAAGCATGTGTCAGCTTTTAAGGCGGCTGGCTGGCAAGTGAACCATATTGAAGGGAGTCATTATATCCTGATAATAGATCATAGTGAGATTCATTTGTCGTATTTGTATAGTTGCGGTGAGAAAGCTGCGTAAATGAAATTGTTTTATCGTATTGTGTATTTGATGAAATGTAGGTGCACATTTCAAATACCAAAAACCCCATGCAGCAACCCCGCCGTAGGCGGCATGTTCCATACATACTATCCGTTCGTATTCGCAAAATACGTAGTTTCTATGTAGAACAATACTTACAAAAACAGCACAGATACGCTACGCTTCGGACTGCTTTATTACATGGATACAGTAAAGATTCGACGGATTTGATGACAGTTTCGAAATATGCCAACCGACAAACGATCTTATCAACCAAACCCCGCACCTCCACCTCCACCTCTGCGCTCTCCGCGTTCTCTGCGGTTAAATATCTTAATTGATTGGAATTTGTATATGGTATTAGAACATTGTTTGATTTTTATCTATATATATTTCGAGTTAATAAAAGCGACATCGTGGAGCTTCTCTTTCAAATAGGCAATAATATATCATATTGAGTCCATATTTAAACTAAATAAGGAGAATTGATACTATTCCAATGAGAATTAAAGTCGCAAATCAGGCTCGCTGTATTGGTTGCTATTCCTGTATGATGGCTTGTGCCAGAACATATTATGATACCATTTCACTAAAAAATAGTGCTATTGACATTCGGACAAGTGGAGGGATCGAGAGTGCGTATGTTGCTGTTGTGTGTCATGCATGCATTGATCCGCCATGTTCACGGGCATGCCCGGAAGGTGCACTCGTTAATAGAAAAGGAGGAGGGGTTGTATTTCACAAGGATTTGTGTACAGGTTGTGAGCAATGCGTAAGTGCATGCCTTGTTGGTGCAATACACATGGATGGGGATGCAAAGGCAATTGTTTGCAAACATTGTGGAATATGTCCATCCTTCTGTCCACATGATGTCCTTGAAATGAGAAAAGTTGGCGATTCAGATGACACACATAAAGAAACATTACCCGAGGAGGTGAAGTAGATGCCAAACATGCCCCCGATATCCGGTCTGGCAAATGTGTTATATATCGACCTGACCAATGAAACCACAAAAGTAGTGGAACGACAGGACTTATTCGATAAGTATCTTGGCGGCACCGGTGTTGCCACCATGTTGATGCATGAAGAGTTCAAAGAAGGAACCGATGCTCTTGCACCGGAATCACCCATAATACTTAGCATCGGACCACTGTCCGGTATTTTCCCAATCTGTACGAAAGTAGTTGCCATGTTCAGATCCCCCCTCACAGGGGAATTCGGTGAATCACATGCCGGTGGACGACTTGCAATGGCAATGCGGTTTGCGGGATATAGTTCTATTGTTATCACAGGACGTGCAAAAAAGCCGGTTTATCTTTCAATTTACAATGATAAAATTGCATTCAAAGATGCATCTTCCATCTGGGGATTGTCTTCAACAACTGATATCGGAAAGATATTACGCAATGTTGAACCGAGTGCTGGCAAGCGAAGCATAATTAGAATTGGACCGGCAGGGGAAAACCTGATCCGATATGCAAATGTCAATGTCGATACGTACCGGCATTTCGGACGCCTCGGGCTTGGCGCAGTATTTGGTTCTAAGAATTTGAAAGCCATTGTGATCTCGGGGGATGGGGAAATTGAGGTGTCTGATAAAAAGGCATATTCAAAAATATATAAAGAAATATTCACAAATATTGTTGAAACCGACATTATGGAAAAATATCATAACCTTGGTACAACTGAAAATATACTCCCTTTGAATGAATTAAGTGGATTGCCTACAAGAAATTTGCAACAGACATTCTTCGAATATGCTGAATCCATATCAGGCGAAAACTTTGCTGACAATTATCTTATCAGAAAGATCGCATGTGCCCATTGTCCAATTGGGTGCATACACATTGCAATGTTAAAAACGTCATTTGGTCCCTCACATGAATATGAGATTAAGAATATTTCATACGATTATGAATTGGTGTATGCACTTGGTACGAACCTGGGAGTACTCACACCTGAAGGTGTTTTGGAATTGATCGACCGTTGTGAGCAATATGGTGTGGACATAATCAGTATGGGTGTAGTATTGGGATGGGCAACAGAGATGTCTATGCAAAAAAGATTCAATATGGAGGATACGAAAGGGGTTTCATTAAAGTGGGGCGATGTCAAGGATTATCTTCGTGCGATCGACCTGGTAGTCGAGTCATCAAATGAATTCTATTCAGCACTTGCAAAAGGCGTGGTATTTGCTTCAAAAAAGTATGGGGGGGAAAACTTTGCCATACATGCGGGGGGACTTGAAATACCGGGATACCATACTGGTGTTGGAAACATCGTAGGATTGACAGTCGGGGTCAGGCATTCACATCTGGATAATGGGGGATACAGTGTTGACCAAAAAGCATTCAGGGACGATCTTTCAGATGAAAATATCGTTGATAAGCTCATATTTGAGGATGACATACGTGGAGTTCTTACATCACTTGTCATCTGCCTGTTCGCACGTGGTATTTACACGTATGATGTCATCATTGAGGCTCTTGCTACAATAGGCATAGAACGAACGGAAAAAGAACTTGTTGAACTTGGAAGGGATATTTTCATAAAAAAGTATGAACTTAAACAAAAGTTTGGTTTTGACCTCGATGATGTGACTTTTCCCTCTCGATTTTTTGAAACGGCTTCCACAAATGGTATGATCGATGAAGCGAGAGTTCAAAATGTATTATCCATATACAAGAAAAAACGATGGGGAACAGAAAGGACGTGATCGTTTGGAAATGATGGGAAATTGCACAATATGTGGGGGAACTGGAAAGTTGTTCACCTGCATGTTCTGTGGAAGGCTTGTTTGCAAGAATTGTCTGGATGTATCAACTGGTGTGTGCATACAATGTTCACGCGGTAGAGGAACTACGTTCCAAAGCACAAGGATTGATTAATTCCAGGTGTAATGGCGTGTTAATTTTAAATCATAAACCTTATATTGAATTAGTGCACCATGTGCACCAGGTACATATGAGCGAATCAAAAGAATCTAAAATGAAGTTTGGCATATCCATCAATAAAGAACTGGTTCAAAAAATCGATGCGATCGTAGAACAATCCGATTACTTGAAGATAAGCAGGTCTGAATTAATAGAAACAATACTCGAGAAGTTCATGTTCGAGCATATCGATAAAAAAGAACTTGCAATAAATGCTGTTGGACTTGTAATACGAAGCCGTAAAGGTGAACTTCTCGTATAGATGTTTGAGAACAAACACACAAGATTGTGTGTTTTTTAGCTGGTGCAACGTCGTAGTGCAGAGTGTTTAATGGGTTCATGATAAAAACGATTCTACAACCCGCGTGCAGCGCGGCACCGTCCTTGACCACTGCCCTGAATAATACACATCGAAGTTTCAATCGCTGTCAACACATCTGTTGTACGGATTGTTCTACTAGAAAATGCGTATTTTGCGAATACGAATGGATGGTATATATTGGACGTGCCGCCTGATGGCGGTTGTATTGTTTTTAGTTTCAGATAGAACAATCACATTTATGCAGCCATCCAACTACATCTATACAAATACAAGATTGTTATACCCTGACTAGATATTCCGTATCATCTTTTATAGCAGTTGATAGTGTGCCGGCACCTATCATATGATCTAATTTCACATCAATTTCTTTTGGATCATATCGTTTAGAGAGCAAACTCTTTATTATGCTCCTCTTGATCTCAGCACCATGTAGAATATACATCAGTATATTTCCTTCCAGTTTATCTGAATTAACTGTCAACTGTGGAGATTTAGAAGGAGTTGATATGGAAGGAGTTGGCATGGAAGGAATTGGTACGGAAGAAGTTTGTGCGAAGGAAGTTGATTCTGAAAATGACATATCGTTAATTGATGTCTTCGACAAAGTTTCTTCTACTGGATTTGTGTCTTGAATTGTGGATGATTGTTGTTTAATATTATCATTTGTAGGTCTAAACTCTGTAATAGCAGCAATTTCTGGCTCTGAAACTACTCTTTTAGGTTGTGCTAATTCCGGCACAACAATTTCCATCTTTGGAATAGCCCTTTCAACATATCTTGTTTCAACTGTCCGTGATATTGCCTGTACCATTGATTGAGTTGACTCTAATCGTTTATCTATTTCATTCAGTCGATCAGTAAGTTCTTTATTTTCAACACGGAGCTCATTTAGTTCATCTAACCATAGAACTGTACTCTCATCCCCTACAGTTTCAGATGACAGTTCCCGTTCGATGATATCACGTACAAACAGGCTTTTGTTCTCGATCTTATCCAACCGATCAAATAGTTCATCCGACATGCTAATTGTAAGCCGTTTCATAGTATTAACTCCACTTATAAATAATTCATACATTTGTATGACTCAATCATACAAATATATGCCTATTAAAAAATAGATCATACTAAGATGTTGATCGGATGGATGCTTGCTGATTCAATGTCAAGATCAGCAGATGCTTCAGCAATCATTATGTCACTCATAGCAGCAATTGGGAATGTGTAAGGTGCGTTCTCGATCGGACCATACAATACAAAATCACCGGTTGCAACCTGCTGCAAACAAGTTGAAGCAATATCACACATCTGGAATATCAGTGGGTCTTCTTTACGCTTTGCTTTAAGCCAATTCCATGAAGAAGGAGCATTGTGGATACCCGATCCTGTTGGATAACCCCATTTTGCTTTAGCAGTAAGTGTCATACGAAGTGCAACACCTGCACCATCTCCCATAGGAGTGATACTTGGATCAATAAGGATGTTTGTAATTCCGCATTCCTTCGCAATATCCAAAAGTCCGGTCTTGATGACTCCGCCACCATTCTCAAGCAATGCCATTCTGCCATCCAGAGAGGAATTCATAGCATTGAACCCAAGGATTATTGAACTATCGACATCGGATCGTTTCAATGCTTCCTGCTCATCATTCGTT